>JANYBE010000531.1 GCA_025360945.1 Rhizobacter sp.
GTGCGCGCCGCGGCGCGCGCCGGCACCGACATGCGTGACGAAGGCATGAAGAGTGGTGTGGGTAGCAAAGCCGACGCAGGTGCCGGAGCGCTGGCCGCACTTGTGTTGCGTGACAACGTGCGCTTTCGGCGCAGCATCGAAGGCAACTATCGCCGCGCGATCGGGCTGGCGAAGAGCGAGATCATCATCGCCAACGCCTACTTCGTCCCTGGCGTGCAGCTGCAACGCGCGTTGCTGCGGGCGGCGCAGCGTGGCGTGCGCATCACCTTGCTGCTACAGGGCAAGTACGAGTACTTCATGCAGTACCACGCGAGCCGCGCGGTGTACCGCGTGATGCTGAGCGCCGGCATCACGATCATCGAGTACGAGGCCAGCTTCCTGCACGCCAAGGTTGCGGTGATGGACGCTGCCGGTGGTGCGCTCGCCACCGTTGGTTCGTCCAACCTCGATCCCTTGAGCCTGCTACTGGCGCGCGAGGCCAACCTGTTCATCCGCGACGACGCGTTCGCGGCCGAGCTGCGCGGGCATCTGCTGGAGGCGATCGCCCAGGGGCGGCGCGTCGAACCCGACGAGCACACGCGCCGGCCGCTGGTTTCGCGCGGCCTGAACTGGGTCGCCTACGCGCTGATGCGCGTGCTGTTGTTCGTGTCGGGCAAGCGCTACTGAGCGAGTGAACGCAAGACCGGTGCAGCCGCCAGCTGCCCGACCGCGATGCCATTCCAGTTCGATAGCTGCAGCTCGCTCAACGTGCGCATGAACGAGGTCTGTGCATCGTCGAGCGCGACGAAGGCTTCGATCACCGCGGCCATCACGACTTCGCACGCGCGCGAGTTGTTGCCGTCGTCGATCTTGATCGCCACGCCGAGCCCGCGATCAGGCAGCGCTGCGCAGAACACGCCCTCGGCGCCGACCTTGCAAAACACGCGCTCGCCTAGGCGCTCCATCACACGTGTGTCGAATCGACCGGTGCCGGCGACCATGAATGGCGCTTTTGCAACCGCCGCGCGCAAGCGCCTTGCAGCGCGTGCATGGCCATCGCTGAGACCGACACCGGTGCCGACGCGCGCGAACGCATGTGCGAGGTGGCGCAGCGGCACGGCGTAGGTTGGGATCGAGCAGCCATCGGTGCCGCGTGGAGCGGATACGAGGTCGTAACCCGTGGTCGCTTGCAAGGCAGCGGTGACTTCGCGCATCACCGGGTGTTCGGGTTTGACGTAGCCGCTGACGTACTGCTGCAGGCCCACGCCGCCGTGCAGCGCGCAGGCCAGGCACAGAAAGCCGGCGTGCTTGCCCGAGCAGTTGTTGTTCAGTGCGCTGGGCTCGCGCCCTTGTGCAGCAAGCGCCCGCGAAGCCGTGTCCAAGTAAGGCCAGTGCGTGCCGCACTCGAGCGCCGTGGCGTCGAGCCCGGCCTTCGCGAGCATCGTCGCGGCGGTCTGTGCATGCCGCGCTTCGCCGTTGTGCGAGGCGCAGGCGAGGGCGAGCTCGTCGTCGCTCAGGCCGAGGCGATCGGCGGCGCCACTCGCGACCAGCGGCAGCGCCTGCAAGACTTTCACGGCCGAGCGCGGGAAGATCGGTCGCTCGATGTCGCCGAGCGAAGCCACGAGCGCGCCATCGGCGTCGAGGATCGCGACCGCCCCGCAGTGCGTCGATTCGACGGCCTCACCGCGCATCACGTTGACGAGTACCGGATTCATGCCTTGCCTTTCACGAACGCCCGCAGCTCCTTCGCCATGCGCACAAGCGAGGGCTGGTGGATGTACATCATGTGCCCGGCCTCGAAATAGCTGACCTGGATGTTGTGCCGCGCACTCTCGCGCAGGCCGAGGTGGTTCAGCGTGTAGTCGCCGGCCGCATGCGGTGTGCCCAGGTCGTAGTAGCCGCTCGCCACGTAGACGCGCATGTGCGGATTCGCCTGCATCGCGCGGCGCAAGCTCGCGCCGACGTTGACGTACTTGTTTGCGAAATCCTTCCAGGTCCACTTATCCCAGATCGGCGCATGCACGACATAGGGCGCGTCGCTGTCGAACTTCAGCGTGTCCTTCAACAGCCGGTTGATGCCGGTGGCGTAGGCGCCCAGCACGTTGCTGAACAAGGCGTCGGCCTCGGCATGCTCGCCGACATCGTCGCGGTCCTGGCTCGTGAAGCGCGTGTCGAGCCGGCCGACGACCAGGCTGCGCGAGCGCAGCAGCTCCTTGAAATAGCGCTGGTCGTTCGGGCGCAGGTCGGCTTTCAGCACGTAGTCGGTCGACAAGCCCGAGTAGCGCGCAACCAGCGCCGCAACCTTCTCCCGCGCCGCGCTGCCGAGGCGCGAACCCTGCATCAGCGCGACGCTGTAGTCGCCGAGCGCGAAGGCCTCGGCCTCGGCGACGACGCTGGCGAGCGGCTTCTTCTGCAACTCGGGCGCGAGCGCGCGGTGGTACCACGCGGTCGCGGCGTAGGTCGGCAGGAAGAGGGCGTAGGGCAGCTCGTTCGCGTGGTCGAAGCTCAGCGTCTGCATGTCGATCGCGAGCGAGACTAGCATTACACCGTTCAGGAAGATGTCGTGCTTTTCCTGCAGGTGCAGCGACAGGCCGGCGGCGCGCGTCGTGCCGTAGCTCTCGCCGATCAGGAATTTTTCGCTGCCCCAGCGGCCGTAGCGGGTGAGGTAGAGCCGGATGAACTCGCCGACCGCGTCCAGGTCGCGCTGGTATTCGTGGAACTCGGCCGCCTTCTCGCCCTCTGCCATGCGCGAATGACCGGTGCCCACTGGGTCGATGAAGACCAAGTCGCTCTCCGTCAGCAGCGTGTGTTCGTTGTCGACGAGCCCGTACGGTGGCGCCGGCGCCTTGCCCATCTCATCGGCGACCACGCGCTGCGGCCCGAGTAGCCCCAAGTGCAGCCACACGCTGCTCGAGCCCGGCCCGCCGTTGAAGCTGAAGGTGATCGGCCGCGGCGTGCCTTTCTTCACCGTCTTCAGCGTGTAGGCAACGAAGAACAGGGTGGCAGTGGCCTTGTCGGGCTTGCGCGACCCGTCTTTCGGCTCGACGATCGGGGTGTAGTCGCGCAGCGCGACGGTGCCGCAGGTCGCGCTGTACTCCAGCGTCTTCTTGCCGACGCTGACGCGGTGCTCGGTGGTGACGAGGCGCTCCTTCGGCTCAGGCGGGGTGGGGGTGTTGTCCGGTGTCGCGGTCGGCATGGGCAAGGCCTCGTTAAAGTCGGGGGATCAATGTCACCGACTCTACCGTTTGCCGATGCCCGCGCTCAGCCCTGATAACCCCGTGTTCGCGGGCATCGATTTCACGAGCCGCCCGACGACGCGCAAACCGATCACAGTCGCGATTGGTCGTGCCCACCATGGCGTGCTGCGGCTGGACCGGGTTGAGATGCACACCACGTTCGACAGCTTCGCGCTGTGGTTGCGTACGCCCGGCCCGTGGCTGGGCGTGTTCGACCTGCCATTCGGTCTGCCGCGCGAACTCGTCGTTGCGCTCGACTGGCCAACCGAGTGGGCAGCCCTGATGCGCCACTACGGCGCGCTCTCGCGCCAAGAGATCCGCGCCACGTTCGTGGCGTTCTGCGCTGCGCGTCCGACCGGGCAGAAGTTCGTGCACCGCGCCACCGACCGACCGGCCGGTTCGTCGCCGTCGATGAAGTGGGTCAACCCTCCGGTGGCGTACATGCTGCATGCCGGGGTGCCGATGTTGATCGAAGCCGGCGTGCACCTGCCGGGCCTGCACGTGGGTGACGCGTCGCGGGTGGCGCTCGAGGGCTACCCCGGACTCCTCGCGCGCGAGCTGCTCGGTGCACGTCCGTACAAGAGCGATGCCAAGGCCAAACAGACGCCTGAGCGCCTGATCGCACGCATCGATCTGGTCGACGCACTCGACCGCGGCGCAACCCGGCTCGCGCTGCGCCTTAAGCTCACTCACGCGCAGCGCGAGGAGCTGATTGCGGACGCCTGCGGCGATCGGCTCGATGCGGTGCTGTGCCTGATGCAGGCCGCATGGGCCGCAACGCAGCCGAACTTCGGTCTGCCCGCGCAGATCGACCCGCTCGAAGGCTGGATCGTCAGCGCCTGAATCAGCTGCGCATCAGCGTGCTCTTGCCGAACAGGCTCTCGATCAGGTCGACGGCCACGATCGCGGTGCCGTTGCGCACATCGAGGGCCGGGTTCAGCTCCATCACGTCGAGGGATGCCAGGCGCCCGGTGTCGGCGATCATCTCCATGCACAGCTGGGCTTCGCGGTAGGTCGGCCCGCCCTTCACGGTGGTGCCCACGCCGGGCGCGATGTCGGCGTCCAGAAAGTCGACATCGAAGCTCACGTGCAGATGCGTGTTCGCATCGATCGTGGCCAGCGCTAGCTCCATCGTGTGGCGCATGCCCATTTCGTCGATGAAGCGCATGTCGAAGACCTCGAGGCCTGCCTGGTGGACGAGACGCTTCTCGCCCTGGTCGACGCTGCGGATGCCGATCTGGCGGATCATTTTCGGGCTGATCGCCGGCACGGTGCCGCCTATCTCGATCAGCTCCTTCGGGCCGTAGCCGCACAGGCACGCGACCGGCATGCCGTGGATGTTGCCGCTCGGCGTCAGTGCGTTGGTGTTGAAGTCGGCATGCGCGTCGAGCCAAAGCACGCGCAGTTTTTTGCCGACCTCGCGGCAGTAGCGCGCGACCGCGCTGATCGAACCCAGACCCAGGCAGTGGTCGCCGCCAAGCAGGATCGGCATGCGGCCGATCCGCAGTTCCGCGTAGACGGCCGCGTGCACGGCTTCGTTCCAGGCCACGACCTCGTTCAGGTGACGGTAGCCATCGATCGGCGGCAGCCACGGGTTGGGTGGACCGCTGAGGTTGCCGCGGTCGATCACCTCGAGACCGTGGCTCGCCAGTACCGCGCCGATGTCGGCCACACGCAGTGCCTCGGGCCCCATGCTGGAGCCGCGCGTGCCGGCGCCGATATCGGTGGGCGCGCCGACCAGGGATACCTGCTTGTTCATGCGTTCTGGCCTTTTACAGATCGACCGGCGGGGTGGACTTGTCGTTGTCGCGCAGCTCGAAGCCGTATTCGGCCTCGAGCGCGTCCCAGGCCTCTTCGGCGGTCTCGACGAAGCGGAACAGGTTCAGGTCCTGCGGGCTGATCATGCCGGTCTCCACGAGATGATCGAAGTTGATCAGCTTTCTCCAGAACTCGCGGCCGAACAGCAGCACTGGGCGCCGGCGCGACTTGCCGGTCTGAATCAACGTGAGTGCCTCGAACATCTCGTCGAGCGTGCCGAAGCCGCCGGGGAAGCACACCAGCGCCACCGAGCGCATCAGGAAGTGCATTTTGCGCAGCGCGAAGTAGTGGAACTGGAAGCACAGCTCGGGTGTGATGTACGGGTTGGGCACCTGCTCGTGCTGCAGCACGATGTTCAGGCCGATGCTTTTCCCTCCCGCGTCGAAGGCGCCGCGGTTGCCCGCTTCCATGATGCCGGGGCCGCCGCCGGTCACGACGTAGATCGGCGTTTCGAGCAGGCGCGACTTCTCGGTCACGAGCCTGCCGAAGCGCCGTGCCTCGTCGTAATAGCGCGCCATCGCAACGTGGCGCTGCGCGACGGCCGTCGCGGCCGCATCCCGGGCGCCGGTGGCATCCGCCAGCATTCGCTGCGCCACGTCCGGCGGTACGACGCGCGCACTGCCAAAGATCACTATCGTCGACTCGATGCCTTGTTCGTTCTGCACCAGCTCGGGCTTGAGCAGCTCGAGCTGCATGCGCACCGGGCGCATCTCTTCGCGCAGCAGGAACGCGGTGTCGGTGAACGCGAGACGGTACGAGCTTTCGGGGCCGTCGTAGCGGGTCAGCGTGGGCGGGGCATCCTTGGTCGCGTCTTGACGCGCGGTCGGAAAATTGCGCCCGGTCAGGGTGGGTTTCTTCATGTCTTGGAGCTTAATTCAACGGGGCGGGCGATGGCAGGATACCGGCGTCGCTCACCGCCCCCTAGGTTTCGACGAGCAGGCTCAGAAAGGCCTCGTACAGAGTCGGCGTGCACCCCAGCAGCGCCCCGCTCGCCAGCAGCGGAAGCCCGTCGCGCGCCTGGACCAGCGCGCCGCTTTCGCGCAGCAGCAGGATGCCGGCGGCGGCGTCCCACGCGTCCATGTCGTGGGCCCAGAACGCATCGATGCGGCCGGCGGCGAGGTAGGCCAGCTCCAGCGCCATCGAGCCGGAGCGCCGCACGCCGCCGAAGCCGCGCAGCACGCGGCCGAACTCGGCCATGTAGCGCGGCATGCGCGGGCTGGTCGGCCTCGGGAACACGGTTGCGGCCAGCGCCTCGATCGCCGTGTGCGGCGGTGCGCAGCGGATCGCCTGGCCGTTGAGCACCGCGCCATGGCCGCGGATCGCGCCGAAGAACTCGTTGCGGATTGGGTCGTAGATCACGCCCACCAGCGGTTCGCCGGCCTCGACCAGCGCGATCGAGACCGCGTACTGAGGGTAGCCGCGCAGGTAGTTGGCGGTGCCGTCGAGCGGGTTGACGACCCAGTGCGGGCGCGGGTCTGTCAGCAGCACGGCGGCTTCCGCGCCACTCTCTTCGACGATGAAGCCGTGCTCAGGGAAGGCGCGCATCACGACTTCGCGAATCAGCGCCTGCGCCTCCTGGTCGATCGCGCTCACCACGTCGGCCGGCGCCTTGCGCGTGATCACGATTTCCGACAGCCGCATGCGCGAGGCGCGCAGGTGGGTGCCGGCCGCATAGGCCGCCTGCTCGGCGGCACGCGATGCCTTGGAGAGGTCGGTGGTCATGTCAGATCTCCCGCCGGGCGCGACAGAAGATTCACGTACTCGTGGCGCGCCGTGTTGATGATCGAAACCCGATGCTCGACAGGCCGGTCGCCGAAAGTCAGCGCGGTGCGCCGCACCTGCATCACCGGCTGGCCGGGCGCCAGGCCCAGTACGCGAACAGCCTGGCGGTCTGCGGCGACGGCGCGGGCACGCTCGCGTGCGCGCAGCACTGAGATACCGAAGTCCGACTGGTAGAGCTGGTAAATCGTGCCGGGCCGGTCGCGAAAGCGCTTCTCCGTCAGGCCCTTGAACAGCGTGGCGGGCAGTGTCAGCCGGTCGTAGATCACCGCACTGCCTTGCAGGCGCAGTCGGTTCTCGATCTGGATCACCGGCTCGCCGGCGCGCAACTGCAGCGCATGGGCCGGTTCGTCGTCGGCGCGGATACGCTCGAACGAGACCAGCTCGACGAGCGGTGGCTCGCGCAGTCCATCCTCGCGCTCGATGTGGAAGAACTGGAACAAAAAACGGTCGGTGTTGTGCGTCGCGACGAATGTGCCGCGGCCCTGACGGCGCACCAGGATGTGCTCAGCGGCGAGCTCGTCGACGGCGCGCCGCAGCGTGCCAATCGAGACGCCCATTGCGCCGGCAATCTCGGTCTCGCTCGGCAGCGTCTTGCCCGGCGCGCAGGTGCCCGACTCGATCGCGCTCAGCAGTGAGCGCTTGACGACACGGTAGAGCGGCATGCCGGCCGCCTCGGGCGCGATGGCCTCGAACACGGGTGCGGAGGGCATGGATACCATGAAGCCAGAGTATACATATGAATCACATAAATGAATTGAGTGAACTAAGTCATATGAATGACATGTTTGACACGAAGTTTTCCACGTCTACCATCGCCGCTGCCAATGCGTGGCAGAACGCGCGGCGAACAGGAGACCTTAGCGATGATTCATTTCGTGTTGCACGATGCCCGGGACACCGTGGCCGTCGTGGTGGTGGAGGGCGTCACTGCCGGCACGGCCATGACCGGCTGGATCATGAACGAGGACCGCTTGATGCAGGTCCAGGCCAGACAAGACATCCCGATCGGCCACAAGGTCGCGCTCATCGACATGGCGGTTGGCGACACGGTGCTGAAGTACGGCATCGACATGGGCAAGGTCGTCGCGCCGATCAAGACAGGCGAGCACGCGCATGTGCAGAACATCAAGACCAAGCGCTGGTGAGGACAGGGACGAACATGGCCATCATTTCCACAGACACCACCTTCCTCGGCTACCGACGCGAGAACGGCCGCGTCGGCGTGCGCAACCACGTCATCGTGCTGCCGCTGGACGATCTCTCGAACGCCGCGGCCGAGGCCGTTGCCCACAACATCAAAGGCGCGATGGCGATCCCGCACCCGTATGGCCGGCTCCAGTTTGGCGCCGACCTCGAGCTGCACTTCCGCACGCTGATCGGCGTGGGCTGCAACCCGAACGTCGCCGCGGTCGTCGTGATTGGCATCGAGGAGAGCTGGACGAAGAAGGTGATCGACGGCATCGCGACGACGGGCAAGCCGGTCGTCGGCTTCGGCATCGAGGGCCATGGCGACCACGACACCATCATGAGGGCCAGCCAGGCCGCCCGCGAGTACGTGCAGTGGGCGAGCGAGAAGCAGCGCGACGCCTGCCCGATCGGCGAGCTGTGGGTCTCCACCAAGTGCGGCGAGAGTGACACGACTTCGGGTTGCGGCGCGAACCCGACCGTCGGCAACGCCTTCGACAAGCTGCACGCGCTCGGCAGCTACCTGTGTTTCGGCGAGACGACCGAGCTTACCGGCGGTGAGCAGATCGTCGCGGCGCGCTGTGCGAACGACGCGGTGCGCGAGCGCTTCATGTTCATGTTCGACCGCTACCAGGACGTGATCAATCGCCACAAGACCAGCGACCTGTCGGACTCGCAGCCGACCAAGGGCAACATCGCCGGTGGGCTGACGACGATCGAGGAGAAGGCGCTCGGCAACATCCAAAAGATCGGCAAGACCTGCACCGTCGACGGCGTGATCGACAAGGCCGAGATGCCCACTCACCCAGGGCTGTGGTTCATGGATTCGAGCAGCGCCGCGGCTGAGATGGTGACGCTGTGCGCGGCCTCGGGCTATGCGCTGCACTTCTTCCCGACGGGCCAGGGCAATGTGATCGGCAACGCGATCGTGCCGGTTATAAAGATCTGCGCGAACCCGCGTACCGTGCGCCTGATGCGAGAGCACATCGATGTGGACACATCGGGCCTGCTGCAGCGTGAGATCAACCTGGATCAGGCAGGGGATCAGCTGCTCGAGTGCATGCTGCGGACCGCCAACGGGCGCCTCACGGCGGCTGAGGCGCTTGGGCACCGCGAGTTCGTGCTGACGCGGCTATTCGAATCAGCGTGAGATGACGCGCATGACGCTGGAGGCGGCGCGCAACCTCGTCGCGGCGCACTGCAGCGCGCCGGCGCAAGCGCGTTGATGGCGCAGGCCACGGCGCATGCGCTGGTGATGGCCGAGGCGCAGGGCCTGGTGTCGCATGGCCTCAGCCACGTCGCGCAGTACTGCGGGCATCTGCGCAACGGTCGTGTGAACGGCACTACCATGCCGGTCGTCGTGCGCAGCAAGGGCGGCGCGGCGATCATCGATGCGCAGCGAGGGCTGGCGTTCGCAGCGTGCGAGCTGGCCGTGCACAAGGCGATTGCACGTGCACGCGAATTCGGCATCAGCGTGGTCGGTGTGACGAACAGCCACCATTGCGGCGTCGTCGTCGATCACCTGCGCGTGGCCGGTGCGGCCGGCATGGTCGGGCTCGGCTTTTCGAACTCGCCCTTGGCCCTGCCCGCGGCCGGCGGCAGGCATCCGGTCTTCGGCACGAACCCGATCGCGGCGATCTTCCCGCGACGCGACGGCGTGCCGCTGATGATCGATCTGAGTCAGAGTGAGTGAGGTCGCGCGCGGCAAGCTGATGATCGCGGCGAAAGAGGGCCGCGGCATCCCGGAGGGATGGGCGCTCGATGCAAGCGGCGCGCCGACCACTGACCCGCGAGCCGGCATGGACGGCTCGATGCTGCCGATCGGTGCCGCGAGCAGCGCGAAGGGCGCGATGCTCGCGCGTCGTCGAGCTGCTCGTCACGGCGCCGATCGGTGCGAACTTCGGCTTCGAGGCGTCAAGCTTGCTCGTCGACGCGGGCAATCGTCCGCGGCTTGGGCAGAGCTTCATCGTTATCAAACCCGACGCGCTCGCTGGGCGGGAGGGCTTCCTGGATCGCGTTGAGGTGCCGGTGCGCGAGATGCTCGTCGATGACGGTGTACGGCTGCCAGGTGCGCGCCGCGAGGCACTGCTTGTCGCTGCGCAGGCGAACGGCATCGAGATTGGCAACGCGTTGCTGAAGGGCTTGGATTCGGCATAGAGGATTCCTGGCAGACGGTCTGATCCGTGGTGAGTTGTGATCGTCTCGAATTTCCCCGAGTCGATCGCGCTCGTGAAGAGCGGCAAGATGCGCGCGCTGGCGATCGCCAGCCAGCGCGCGCCACCCGCCCCCGCTGCTGGTCGAGAACTGGACCACCATGATGGTGCCGGCCGCCACGCCAGTTGCGATCGTCCAGAGGCTCGGCGCAGAGTTCGTGAAGATCTTGGCGAGCCCCCCGAGATCGAGGAGCGGGGCGTGCCCGATGCTTTCGCGTCGATGCGCGCGTGGCGAACAAGTTCGCGCCGTTTCTCGACGACCAGTTTCAGCGCTCGGGCCGCACCATCCGGACCACCCACATCACGCCGGTGTGACTCTCCCGGCGCACACCGGACAGCCGGGGGCGCGCGCCATCGTGATCTCGGTCCACTCCATCGCGCGCGCGTCCAGCATCTGCAAGCGCCCGGCGAGCGACGAGCCAACACCCGCGAGCAGCTTCAGCGCCTCGGCCGCCTGCATGCTGCCGACGATGCCGACCAGCGGCGCGAACACGCCCATCGTGGCGCAGCGCGCCTCCTCGAACACCGCGTCGGGCGGGAACAGGCAGGCGTAGCACGGTCGCACCGGGTCGCGCGTGTCGTAGACCGAGAGCTGGCCGTCAAAGCCGATCGCCGCGCCCGACACCAGCGGCTTCGCATGCGCGACGCAGGCAGCGTTGACGGCATGGCGAGTCGCGAAGTTGTCGCTGCAATCGATCACGACATCGGCCGCGGCGACAAGCGTGTCGAGCCGCGCAGCGTCGGCCCGCTCGTGCAGCGCATGCACGCGGACATCGGGGTTGATGGCGCGCATAGTCTGTGCGGCCGAGCTCGCCTTGGGGTTGCCGACGCGCGACAGATTGTGCGCGATCTGTCGCTGCAGATTGGTGATGTCGACCGTGTCGCCATCGACGATGGTGATCGTGCCGACGCCGGCCGTGGCTAGGTACAGCGCCACCGGCGAACCCAGACCTCCCGCGCCGACCACCAGCGCGTGTGCGACCAGCAGGCGCTGCTGCCCCTCGATGCCCAGCTCATCGAGCAGGATGTGCCGCGAATAACGCAGCAGCTGGTCATCGTTCAGTTTGCGGTCTCGGTCTCGGGTTTGCGTTCCACAGCCGTCTTGCTGACCAGCACCGGCTTGCCCTTCAGGCGGTTCAGCGCCTGCGCAAGCTGGAAGTCTTCGGTGCTGCCGAATTCCGGCGGCGGCTTCAATTCCTTGGCTGCTGCCTTCTTGGAGGCCTCGTCTTCGAGCTTCTTGCGCGCTTCCTCGCGTGCTTTCTCGCGTGCTTCGTCCTTTTGCTCGGCGCCCTGGCCGCTGGTGATGTGCTTATCGAGATCGGCCTCGCGGGTGCGCAGCGCGGCGAAAAGATTGCCCTCAGGCGTTTCGTCGAGCATCACGTCGGGGACGATGCCCTTGGCCTGGATCGACGCGCCGCTGGGCGTGTAGTAACGCGCGGTGGTAATTTTCAGCGCGGTCTCGGGCGAGAGCTGGCGCACCGTCTGCACAGAACCCTTGCCGAAGGTCTGCGCGCCCATGATGGTCGCGCGCTTGTGGTCCTGGAGTGCGCCGGCGACGATCTCGCTGGCCGAGGCTGAGCCTTCGTTCACCAGTACGATCAGCGGCACGCGCTTCACCGCCTCGGGCAGGCGGCGCAGCGGATCGCTGCCGCCGCGGCGCAGGTAGTCGGAAGCGGCGGCCTTGAAGGTCTGCTTCGAGTCCGAGATCTGGCCGTTGGTCGAGACCACGATGACATCGTTCGGCAGGAACGCGGCCGAGATCGCAACCGCACCTTCGAGCAGGCCACCTGGGTCGTTGCGCAGATCGAGCACCAGGCCCTTCAAGTTCGGCTCGGCCTTATAGATCTCCTCCAGCTTCTTCGCGAAGTCCTCAACGGTGCGGTCCTGGAACTGGCTCACGCGCAGCCACGCATAGCCGGGTTCGAGTACCTTGGAGCGCACGCTCTGGGTACGGATTTCCTCGCGGATGATCGTGACCGGGAAGCTGCGGCTCTCGCTTTTGCGGAACACCATCAGCACGACTTTGGTGCTGGGCTCGCCGCGCATGCGCTTGACGGCTTGATCGACCGTTAGGCCCTTGACGATGGTGTCGTCGATCTTGGTGATCAGGTCGCCGCTCTTCATGCCGGCGCGGAACGCGGGCGAGCCCTCGATCGGGCTGACGACCTTCACGAGGCCGTCCTCCATCGCCATCTCGATGCCGATGCCGATGAAGCGGCCGGTGGTCGCCTCGCGAAATTCTTTAAATGTCTTCTTGTCGAAGTACTGCGAGTGCGGATCAAGCCCGGCGACCATGCCGCCGATCGCGTCGCCGATCAGCTTCTTCTCGTCGACCGGCTCCACATAGTCAGTCTTGATCATGCCGAAGACTGCGGCCATCTGCTGCAATTCTTCGAGCGGCAGCTGGGACACGCCATTGCGGGCCGTGGCCTGCAATTGCATCGTCGTCAGCGCGCCGGCCACGGCGCCGAGGGCCAGCCACCCTGCAACCTTTAGTTTGGCACCCATCTTTGACCCCTTGTCCTGCCGTGCAGCTGCTTGAAATTGATGCAAATGAACCTCTGCCACCAGTATATTCCTGCGCCTATTTCCTGGAGTCGCGTAGGGCGGGGAAAGTTGCAAATGCCGGGCCCATGGGCGCCTGAGCCGGTAAAGATCGATGAAGATCGGCCTTTCGGCCACTTTGTTGAGCTGCTCAGCGTTGCGTAACACCCGGCAACACGCAGAGCATTTCGTACAGCAGGTTGGCGCCGAGCAGTGCGGTATTGCCTGACGGGTCGTACGGCGGTGCCACTTCGACCAGATCGCCGCCGACCACGTTCAGCCCCCGGCAGCCGCGGATGATCTCCAGACCTTGCGGCACGGTCAGGCCACCGATCTCCGGCGTGCCGGTGCCGGCCGCGAATGATGGGTCCAGGCCGTCGATGTCGAAGGTGATGTAGACAGGCGCCTGGCCGATGCGCTCACGCACCTGCACCATCAGCGGCGCGAGCGACTGGTACCAGACCTCGTGGGCCTGCACGACCGTGAAGCCCTGCGCGCGCGGCCAGTCGAAATCGTCGGCCGCGTAGCCGGTGCCGCGCAGACCGATCTGGAATACGCGCTGGCAGTCGAGCAGCCCTTCCTCGACCGCACGCCGGAACGGCGTGCCGTGCGCGATCGGCTCGCCGAACATCTCTTCGTTGATGTCCGCATGCGCGTCCACGTGCACCAGCGCGACCGGGCCGTGCCGGCGGTGCAACGCGCGCAGGATCGGCAGTGCGATCGTGTGGTCGCCGCCCATCGTCAGCGGTTTGCAGCCGGCGGCGAGCACGCGGTCGTAAAAGTCGCCGATGATGGTCATCGACTTTTCGATCGAATAGGTGTTGATTGGCACGTCGCCTAGGTCGGCCACCTGCAAAGTGTCGAAGGGCGCGGCGCCGGTCGCCATGTTGTAGGGGCGGATCAGCGCGGACTCGGTGCGGATTTGGCGCGGCCCGAAGCGCGCGCCAGCGCGGTTGGAGGTGCCGATATCCAGCGGCACGCCGATGAAGGCGGCGTCCAGGCCGTCGGGCGACTCGACGTGCGGCAGCCGCATCATCGTGGCGATGCCAGCGAAGCGCGGCATCGCGTTGCCCGACAGCGGTTGATTGTTTTCGGCGGTCATGGCAGACCTTTCAGCGGCGACGCCCGCGCAGCCATTCGAGCACCAGCAGCAGGCTGGTGGTGAAGATGATCAGCAGCGTGGCGACCGCGGCAATCGTCGGCGAGATGTTCTCGCGGATACCGTTGAACATCTGGCGCGGCAGCGTCAGCTGCTCGGGGCCGGCGAGGAACAGCGCGACCACGACCTCGTCGAAGGAGGTCGCGAACGCGAACAGCGCGCCCGAGATCACCCCCGGCGCAATTACCGGCAGCGTGACGCGGAAGAAGGTGCGCAGCGGGCTCTCGCCGAGACTCAGGCTTGCACGCACCAGGTTCTGATTGAAGCCTTGCAGCGTGGCCAGCACTGTCGTCAGCACGAACGGCGCGCCGAGCGCGGCGTGCACGATGATCAGCGCGGTGTAGCTGTCGGCAAGACCCAGCGGCGCGAAGAACAAGTAGGTGCCGACACCGACGACCACGATGGGCACGACCATCGGTGCGATCAACAGGCTCATCAGCAGGCCCTTGAACGCGAACTGCGTGCGAACCAGGCCGACGGCGGCCATCGTGCCCAGAGTGGTCGCGATCAGCGTCGCGGCCGGGGCGACGATGAAGCTGTTCTTCGCCGCGCGCGCCCATTCATCGGAGGTGAACAGGTTGCGGTACCACTTCAGCGACCAGGCCGGGATCGGGTAGACCAAGAAGGAGCTGTCGCTGAACGACAGTGGAATGATCACCAGGATCGGCAGCAAAAGGAACGCGAGCACGCCGAAGCAGACGACCCGCAGCGCCCACCAGCCAAGCTTGTCGAGTGGCGTGGCATAGGCCGGGAACGTCGGCAGCAGGCGCTTCAGCGTGTTCATCAGCCCAGGCTCAGTTCGGTTTTCGTGACGCGGCGGTAGATCGCGTACAGCACCAGCGTCGCCGCGAGCAGCAGCGCGCCCAGGCCGCAGGCCATGCCCCAGTTGACGGTGACGTTGGTGTACTGCGCGATGTAGTAGCTCAGCATCTGGTCGTCGGCGCCGCCGAGCAGCGCGGGCGTCACGTAGTAGCCGATGCTCAGGATGAACACCAGCAGCGCACCGGCGCCAATGCCCGGGTAAGTCTGCGGCACGTAGACGCGGAAGAACGCGGCCAGCGGCGAACTGCCCAGCGACACCGCCGCGCGCAGGTAGGTCGGCGGTACGCTCGTCATCACGCTGTACAGCGGCAGGATCATGAATGGCAGCAGGATGTGCACCATCGCGATGATCACGCCGGTGCGGTTGAACAGCAACGCGAGCGGGCTCGCGATCAGGTGCAGGCCGATCAGCGCGTGGTTCACCAGGCCTTCGGATTGCAGCAGCACGATCCACGCCGCCACCCGCACCAGGATCGAGGTCCAAAAGGGCACCAGCACCAGGATCATCAGCACGTTGGCCTGGCGCGCCGACAGCGTGCTGAGCCAGTACGCGAGCGGGTAGCCGAGCAGCAGCGCCCACAGCGTGACGAGTGCGCTGATCTCGAAGGTGCGCACGAGGATGCGGCCGAACACGCGCTTGTCAGGATCGACGCGCTCGACCGCACCCTGCGCGTCGCGGCGCAGGTCGACGGACGTGAGCAGATAGTCGGGCGTCCAGCGCGCGCCGTTCTTCGCGATCGCGAGCCAGTACTTGGTTTCGCCCCAGCGTTCGTCCAGCACGAGCAGCGCGGCCTTGGTGGTGTCCGGCGTCGTGGCGCCTTGCAGCGGCAAGGCCTTGAAGGTGTTCATCACCAGCGAGCGCGCGCCGGGTGCCTCGCTGTTCAAGCGGCGCGCCAGCGCGCCGGCATCCGAGCTGTCGGGCAGCGCGGCGAGGTCCTTCGTGACGGCGGCGAAGGCCGTGGCGGGAGGAACGCCGTCGCGATTCCAAGCCTGCAAGGCCTCGACGGTGCGCGGCAACGCGTTCGCGACCTCGGGGTTCTCGACCGCGCGCTTGAGCAGCGTCGCGATCGGGATCAAAAAGGTCAGCAGCAGGAACAGCAGCAGCGGCAGCGTCAGCGAAAACGCGCGCCACTTGCGGCGCCGGTCGGCGCGCGCAAGCTGGCGCCGCAGTGCCTGCGGGTCTTCGATATCGCGCAGGGCGAGGCTTGCAGCGCTCATGTTGCAGGCCTCGCCCTCTCAGCTCAGTTCGTGGCCCAGGAAGCGAAGCGCTTCTCGAGGTCCTCGCCCTGATCGGCCCAGAACTTCAGGTTGAACTGGAGTGCATCCTTGGAGTTTGCGGGCGAGGTCGGCAGGTTGTCCAGCACCTTGGCGTCAAGCTTGGCCAGCGCCTTGTTGTTGGTCGGCCCGTAAGCGATGTTCTTCGCGTACTCTGCCTGCGCGTCCGGCGTGCTGGCGAAGGCGATGAACTTCAGTGATGCGTCCTTGTTCGGCGCGCCCTTCGGGATGACCCAGTAGTCCAGGTCGTAGATGCCGCCGGTCCAGCCGATCTTCAGGTTCTTGCCCTCGCGGTTCGCGGCGTCGATGCGGCCGTTATAGACCGTGCTCATCGTCACATCGCCGGCGACCAGGAACTGTGGCGGCTGCGCCCCGGCCTCCCACCACTGGATGCTGCTCTTGAGCTCTGTCAGCTTCTTGAACGCGCGCTCCGCGCCGTCCTTGGTGGCGAGCACTTTATAGACGTCGGCCGGCTTCACGCCGTCGGCCATCAGCGCGAACTCGAGGTTGTAGCGCGCGCCCTTACGCATGCCGCGCTTGCCGGGGAATTTCTTCTGGTCCCAGAAGTCGGCCCAGGTCTTGGGGCCATCCTTGAGCTTGTCGCCGTTGTAGGCCATCACGGTGGACCAGACAAAGATGCCGATGCCGCACTCGCTCACCGCGGCCGGGGTGAAGTCGGCCTTGTTGCCGATCTTGCTGTAGTCGAGCTTCTCGAACAGGCCTTCGTCGCAGCCGCGTGCGACGTCGGGCGACTCGACCTCGACCACGTCCCAGGTCACCTTCTTGGTCTCGACCATGGCCTTGATCTTGGCCTGCTCGCCGTTGTATTCGACCGCGACGACCTTGATGCCGGCCTTCTCGATCGGTTCGTAGTAGGCCTTCTTCTGCGCGTTCGCGTTCGCGCCGCCGAAGTTCACGACAGTGATCTGCTGTTGCGCCAGTGCCGGCAGCGATACCGCGGCGGCCAGCGCTGCGGCCAGGATGCTCTTGTTCATGGTGTCACCTTTTCTGTGGGGGTTGGGGGAAAGCGGAACGGGTTTCTTCTTCATGCTCTTCAAGCGTAGATCCTCGTCAGCTCGGGTGCCAGCTCGAGCCAGATGGCGTCGCCGGCGCGCGGCGTTGCAGGCACCGACAGCGGCAGCTTCACGGTGGCTGCGGCCTGACCTTCGCCGACGCCGCACAGCAGGCGCATGTGGTCGCCGAAATAGATCACGTTGCGGACCTGCGCCTCGAGCACGTTGCCGCGATCGCCGACGGCCTGGGTGTGGGCGACGATGCGCTCGGGCCGGATGCAGGCCTCGACCGCATCGCCGACCTTTGCGCCGTTGACGTTCAGCCCGGTGAGCACACGGCCGTCGGTGAGGACGATGCCGCAGCGCTCGTCGCCGTTGTCGACGCCGGCTGCGCGCACCGTGCCGCGCAGCATCGTGCTGTCGCCGATGAAGCCGGCGACAAATCGGTTCGCGGGGGCCTCGTACATACGATCGACCGCGTCGATCTGCTGGATCGCGCCGTCATTGAACACGGCGACGCGGTCGGACATCGTCAGCGCCTCGCCCTGGTCGTGGGTCACGTAGACGAAGGTCACGCCGAGCTGTCGGTGCAGTTCTTTCAGCTCGATCTGCATGTGTTCGCGCAGCTGCTTGTCGAGTGCACCCAACGGCTCGTCCATCAGCACGAGCTGCGGCTCGAACACCAGCGCGCGCGCCAGCGCCACGCGCTGCTGCTGGCCGCCCGACAGCTGCGCCGGCAGCCTCTCATCCATGCCCTGCAGGCGCACCATCTCGAGCGAGCGCGCGACACGACGGTCGGCCTCGGCCTGTGGCACTTTGCGCACGCTCAGCGGGTAGGCGACGTTCTGTCCGACCGTGAGGTGCGGGAACAGCGCGTAGTTCTGAAACACCATCCCGAAGTTGCGCTTGTGCGGCGGCGTGCCGGTGATCGGCTGGCCGTCGAGAAGGATCTCGCCGGCGGTCGGCGACTCGAAGCCGGCCAGCATCATCAACGTCGTCGTCTTGCCCGAGCCGGACGGCCCGAGCAGCGTCAGGAACTCGCCGCGCCGGATGTCCAGATCGAGCTGGCGCACGACGAGCTGCACGCCGTCGTAGGTCTTCTTCACGCCGATGAAGCGCACCAGCGGTTCGGCGTTCACGGCGCGCGCGGCCGGGTCGCGGCCGATGGTCGGGGCGTCAGGGGCGGAGGCGGTGGGCATGGTGGTGTCCGATGATCATAGGGGCGCGCGTGCCTCAGGACGGCAGTATGCGTTGCGTTCAGCCTTGCGCAACATGCTCGGGATCAAAGTTCAGGCTTGCGCTACCGCCAGCGGTGCCAGCAGTCCGCGCAAATCGTCGGCGCCGAATTTGACCGCCGCCGCTGCATCGAAGCCGAGCACGCCGTCGGCCAGTGCTGCCTTGCGGGCCTGTAGCGCAAGCATGCGCTCTTCGATGCTGCCCTCGACGACGAGCTTGTAGACGAACACCGGCTGGTCCTGGCCAATGCGGTGTGCGCGGTCGGTGGCCTGGCGCTCGACGGCCGGGTTCCACCACGGGTCAAGGTGGATCACCGTATCGGCGGCTGTGAGGTTCAGGCCCACGCCGCCGGCCTTCAGGCTCAGCAGAAAAACCGGCACAGCCTTGGCCTGGAACTGCTGCACGATGGCGCCGCGTGAACGCACCGGCGTGTCGCCGGTCAGCAACAAGTAGGGCAGCGCCAGCCCGTCGAGCTCGGCCGCGACCAGCGTCAGCATCTCGGTGAACTGCGAGAACACCAGTACGCGACGGCCCTCATCTACCAGCTCCGGCAGCATGTCGCGCAGCAGCGCCATTTTGGCGCGCTCCATCGTCGCCGGCATCTTGCTGCCCTTCACGAGGTAGGGGTCGCAGCAGACCTGGCGCAGCTTCAGCAACGCGTCGAGGATCGTGATCTGCGCGCCTTCGAAGCTCTGGCGTTGCAGCACGCGCCGCACCTGCTCGTCGGCGGCCACACGCACGCTTTCGTACAGTGCGCGCTGCTGGCCTTGCAGCTGCACGCGCCGGATCACCTCGGTCTTGGGCGGCAACTCGGCCGCCACGTCTTCCTTACGGCGCCGCAGGATGAACGGCCGCACGCGCTGCGCGAGCAACTGCGCGCGCAGCGTTTGGCCGCCCAGCTCGATCGGCTTGCGCCACTGGCGCTGAAAGCTGCGCGTGTCGCCGAGAAAACCCGGCATCAGGAAGTCGAAGTGCGCCCACAGCTCGCCGAGGTGGTTCTCGAGAGGCGTGCCAGTCACGCACAAGCGATGGCGCGCACTCAGGCGGCGCAATGCCGCCGCGGCGCGGCTGGCGGCGTTCTTGACCATCTGCGCCTCGTCGAGGATCAACAGGTGCCAGGGCTGCGCTTCGAGTGCTTCGACATCGCGCCACAGCAGCGGGTAGGTCGTGAACACGACATCGTGGTCGGCGATGCGCGCGAAGTCGCGCGCGCGATCCGCGCCTTGCAAGGTCAGCACACGCAGGCCGGGCGCGTTGCGCGCGGCCTCGGCCTGCCAGTTGGCGATCAGCGATGCCGGCAGCACCACTAGCGCGGGTTGATCGAGGCGCCCAGCATGCTTTTCGATCAGGAGGTGCGCGAGCACCTGCGCGGTCTTGCCCAGCCCCATGTCGTCGGCCAGGATGCCCGCCAGATGATGTTCGCGCAGGTACTGCAACCAGGCCACGCCGTGCAGCTGGTAGGGGCGCAAGGTCAGACCCAAGCCCGCGGGAGACGCCACCGGGGCCGGAGTGCCGGCAGTGCGCAGGCGCTGCGCCAGCGCGCTCAGGCCAGCATCGCCGCGCAGCTGCCAGACACCTTGCTCGCCAGCGCGCGCGGCCTGCGTGTCCATCAGGCTCAGGCGCATCGCCTCGATGCGCTGCGCCTCCCACGTCGACAGGCGTAGCGGGCCATCCTTGCGGCGGGGGTCGGTGAGCAGGTCCAGCATCGCGCCGACGATTGACTTCAGCGGCCCGGCCGGTGCCTCGATGCGCCGGCCGCCGGGCGCTCGCAAAGTGATCGGCGTGTCATCGTCGATGCGCGCGATCTCGTGCGCCTTCAACCAGTGCGGGTCGCGTCGGAGCAGGTCGGCCAACAAGGGCGCCAGGTCGAGCGTTTCGCCGTCGACCTCGACGCCCAGGCTCAGCATGAACGACCCCTCGCGCACCGGTTGGCGCAGTGCTGCAAGCCCCTGCACGCGGGGCCCCAGCGGCTCGGCGAGTTCGCGGCCGAGTTCCTCAAAGCTGACCGGGTCGATCAGGAGGCGCCAGCGCTCGACCGGTACGCTCAGGTGCGCGAACCCCGGCTGCACCACGATGCTCCAGCCGAGCCTTTGCAGCCGCGGCACCTGCTCGGCCCAGAAGTCACCGAACTGCGCTTCTTCGGGCATCGCCCACAGATCCGGATGCGCCTCGCCCGCCGCGCGGTTGCGCCATTGAATCGCCTGCATCGGCAGCGGGCGCAGGCCTGTGCCGGTGAGTGCGTCGCGCGCGTCGGCCTCGGCCGCGAGATCGCGCTGCAAAAGCACGCGCTCGTCCCAGGCGCCGCGCACGAGCTGCGTCGGCTTCGGACGCTTGCCGAGCACACAAGCGGGGGCAGGCGTGTCCCAGCGCAGGCCACTGTCGGTGGCATAGGTCCAGTCGATGCGAGCGACGCTGAGCTGTGCGCCACGCGGGCCGAAGCCGTTCATCGCGCGCAGGCCGAGCAGGCCGTCGCCGCGAGTCAAGGTTTGCAGGCTCAGGCGCGGGACCAGATGGCCAGGGACAAGCGCGTCCGTGCGCGTGGGAACTGAGGTCATGCCCGGATTCTCCGGCCCGGCGACGGAAGGCCCTGCTGCGAGGTGCTGGCCGCGGACTTCGGCCTTGCGGTCGGTATGCCCCCACTCGCAAAGCAAGCTGGCTGCGCAATCCTGTTCGGCCGACTAGGATAGACGCCGGAGGATTCGGCCATGACTATCGTCCATGCCTCGTGGGTTGAAGGCTTCGCCACCCGACTTATGGAGTTGCGCCCGGGCAAAACGCCGCTCGATGCGGTGCGTGATGCAACAAGCACCTTTGAAGAGAGTTCGTTTCTTCCACCTGAAGAGGCGGCGGAAATATTCGCCACTAGCGGCGACCCGCCGGCCGAACCAAGCGGTTTGGGGTAGCAAACAGCCCGGAATAGGAACTTTGCTGTTGACGCCTTGCCCGCGCGAAGCGCGGGCAAGCAAGAACCGGCGCTCGCTGAGGGAGTTCGTTCAGGCCTTGCGACCGCGCGACAGTGACGAGCAGGAGTTCGTTGCGGGCGAATGCGGTTCGAGATAGAGGGGCCCCGGGCACGAAAAAGCGGCCTCGGATCGCTCCGGGCCGCTCCCGCGGGGCGCTGCTCGATCAGGATCTGCGACGGCGTGCGACGAACCCGATTACGCCGAGGCCGGCGAACATGAGCGCATAGCTGCTAGGTTCTGGCACCGGCGTGACAGATAAGCTCGCCGTCACGTTCTCGGAGAAGGTTCCGATCCCGCCGCTGAGCGCGCTGAGGCCGTCGAAGGACACATTCAACATGCCGGCCGATCCGAGGTCGTAGCTCAAGGCACTCGGGGTAGAGAACGTGAGCGTGTCGACCGGGCCGGTAGAACTCCACTGGTATTGGAGATCGATTTGCTGCGTGATCCCATTGACGGTGAAATCTATAGGCGTGTCGAATGACGGTGTCTTGGCGCAAGTCGTGCAATTGACGCCGACGACAAAGGTCAGGATCCCAATATTGGCCGAGGTCGGGCTGCTCACGTCAAGGGGGCCACCTGGAACAGACGTGTAGGCAAAGATGTCGTACGGGCTCGGGAAATCCGCACCGAGGCTCGACGACGCATAGTCGGCACCAGAGTACGTGATGCTCTGGGCCAGTGCGGCCCCGGAAGCAAGAGCCAGCACTGCGCTGGCCATCGATGTGCAGACAATGCGCGAAAACATCATTCAACTCCTGACTGTGAAACAAGGGATTTTTCCAGACCAGGGCACCAACCCAAGTGATCCGACAAAACGTTGATGTAGTGTGACCGCAAGACTGACGGATGGTGAGCCCCCAGACAGGGGGTGACACAACAGGTCGGGAGCGAGGGTGGCTGGTGCAGACCGAAGGGATCGAACCTCCGTCTTCGGCCTCGAGGGCCGCCGATCTCCCACTGAACTAGGCCTGCAGGATTCGACGATACGGGTCGGTTCGATGGTGCTCAATCCCAAGGGTTGGGGCCCGCAAGTGGGGGGATTCGAATTGGGGATGGTTCGTCCGGCGGGGCTCGGCATACTGCGCGAAGCAACGGAGCGCACAGATGAACGTCGAGCAGTTGATCGGTCGGTGCTCTCGCCTGAAGCAAGAGCTCTTGATTGCCTACGGCGCGTCCCCTCCGAATGACGGACGCATCGAACGCTTGAGCGACGAACTGGCCGCGGCCGAGCGCGAGATGGCGGCGGTCCTCGATTCGTACCAGGATGCCAATGGCCAGCTGAAGAACGCCGCCTAGAGAACGCCTAGAGAGGGGGCGTCGAGCTCCGATTCCCGTGAGGACGCAGCAACCTGTCGAGCTTCAAGCCGTGTCAGGTGGGCGAGCCAGCGCCGTATCGAGCCCGTGTCACACGAAGAGTGTCGCAGCCGCTTCATTCCCGGCCCTTCGTACTCGTCTGCAGGTGGGGCAGGAGTTCTCTGCTGATCTCGACGGCCGCGTCACTCGCGCTCGGAGTAGGTTCGCACGCTGACGTCCTCGCCAGTCTGGCGGCGAAGCTCACCTTTGTCCGGGAGTCGTGGTCGGCAAATGCCCTTCCGCCGACGAATCCACCGTTCTGGTCACTCTGTTACGAGGTCATGTACTACGCGCTCTTCGGTCGCGCAGTGTATCTGCGCGGTGCCGCGCGCTTGGCTTCATTGGCCTTGGCAGTGCTGCTGGCCGGGCAAAGTCCTGCTCCTGCTGCCCTGTTGGTTGGCGGGCGTGATGGCCTACAGATGGCGAGATCGCTTCCCCTTGAGCAAGGCCGGCGCCATCGTGGCTGGGCTGGTCATTCCAGGACTGACGTTCGGCGCCCTCACATTGCTGCAACTCGGCGCCAAGGTGGATATTCTGTTCGGGGCCCGCCCAGGACTGACTGGCTTTCTCGCAGCATTTCGCCAAAGACTTCGTCACGGCCGCGATCATCGCGCTGCACCTGTACGCGATGCGTTGGCTCGTGTTCACCTGGCCCGCATGGTTGGGGCGCAAGGTCGCCGCCTTTGCGGGCTTCACTTTCACGCTGTACCTGATTCACTACCCGATCCTGCTGGTGGTTCAACACAGCCAGTTCAGGTTCTCGCTGATGGGTTTGGCGCTCTCGTTCGTGCTCGTCGTCGTGGCGGTGCATGTCTTTGGCACGCTGACAGAACTGCGCCGGCATCGACTGCGCGCCAGGATGGTGAGCTTCATTAGCGGCGCTGTTTGCGTGGCTCAGGTGGTCGGCG
>JANYBE010000558.1 GCA_025360945.1 Rhizobacter sp.
CCCAAGTGGTCGCGGCGATGGTGCGCAGCTTGCCGCGCGCGAGTGCCGGCTTGAGCAGGTTGGCCGCGTCGCCGGTGCCGGCCTGACCTCCCGCGCCGATCAGCGTGTGGGCTTCGTCGATGAACAGGATGATCGGCTTGACCGAGGCCTGCACCTCGTCGATCACCGAGCGCAGCCGGTTCTCGAATTCGCCCTTCATGCTCGCGCCCGCTTGCATCAAGCCGATGTCGAGCACGTGCAGCGCCACGTCCTTCAGCTGCGGAGGCACGTCGCCACGCGCGAGCCGCAGCGCGAAGCCCTCGACCACGGCGGTCTTGCCGACGCCAGCCTCGCCGGTCAGGATCGGGTTGTTCTGGCGCCGACGCATCAGGATGTCGATGATCTGGCGGATTTCTTCGTCGCGGCCGGCCACCGGGTCGATCTCGCCATTGCGGGCGCGCTCGGTCAGGTCGGTGGCGAAGCGCTTGAGCGCCTCCTGCTTGCCCATCGCAGCGGGGGCGATCGCGCCGCTTGCTTCGCCGGGCTCTCCCGCGCCCATGCCGTCGCTCGCGGCCTGGCCCTGCTCGGGCGAACCAGCGACGATGCGGGCGAAATTGTCGGTGAGGTCTTCGACCCGGATCCGATCGAACTGCTTCGAGATCGACAGCAGCGCGTTGCGCAGCCGTGGCGTCTTCAGCATGCCGACCAGCAAAGTTCCGGTGCGCACCTGGGCGTCACCGAACATCAGAGAGCTGTAGACCCAGCCGCGTTCGACGGCGTCCTCGATCCAGCTCGACAGGTCGGTTATCGACGATGCGCCGCGCGGCAGCCGGTCGAGCGCGGCCATTAGGTCGCCGGCCAGCGCCGAGGCGTCGATCGCGCTGTGCTTGAGGATGCGGTGCAGGTCGGAGTCCTGCGTGTTGAGGATCTGGTACAGCCAGTGCTGCAACTCGACGTAAGGGTTGCCGCGCAGCTTGCAGAACACGGTCGCGCCTTCCACGGCCTTGTAGGCGAGCGGGTCGAGTTTGCCGAACAGCGCTGTGCGCGAGATTTCAAGCATGGTGGGCTCCGTGGCGTAGCAGGAACGAGGTTTCGGGGCGCAGCCGCAGGTCGTGTCGGTCGCGCTTGGAGGCGTCGCGGCCCAACCAGGCCGCCACGCCCAGGGTCGCGCTCCGGCCGAGGCGCGGCTCGGGCACGTGCGCACCGGCCAGGCACAACTGCACGTCCCACAGCAGGTCGAGGCCGGTGTACTGGCGCACCCAGTCGCGCAGTTGCAGCCAGGCCGATCCGCCGGGCAAGAAGCTGCCGTACTGCGCGAGCGTCAGCGGACCGAGCGCGATGCGGAACTTGTACTGGCGATCGCGCACCTTGCGCCCGGCCGTGGCCGCCTGGCCGAGCGCGGCCGGCACCGCGCTCGCGCGTTCGGGCCGGTTGCGGGCGTGGCCGAGCCGGGTGGCATCGGCTGCGTCGATCGTCATCCAGTGCGCGACGTAGGGCTCGATACGAATGGGCACCTTGAAGAACTGCGACAGCAGCTTCATCAACCCTTCAGGATGCCGGCTGCGCGAGCCCAGCAGACCGGCCTGGAACAGGCGCGCGGTCTCGGGCAACTGGCCTTGTGTGCGCACCTCTGCGCCGAGGCCGAGCGTCGCGCCCAGCCAGGCACCGAAGCGGTCGTCGGCCGGCCGGTCGTGCTGCACGGCCGGCTGCGACTGCGCCCACGCGCGGTAGAACAGCGACAGCAGCCGGTGGTGAAAGATGTCGAGGAAGCGCGCCGCGGTCGGATCGTTGCGGTAGCGCAGCCGCTCGCGCACGTACTCGGTCAGATGCAGCGGCATCGGCCCCTGCGAGCCGAGCAGACCGAAGAAACGCACGCCCAAGCGCGGTGCGGCGCCGCCTTCACGGCCGAAGGTCGCGAGCGCTGCGGGTGCGAAGTCGAGTTCGGGCTCCTGACCCAGCCGCAGCGCTTCCTGCGAAGGGCGCAGCGCACGGCCGATGCGCGGCGCGCCGGGATGCAGCGACTCCACGCGCCGCATCAGCGCGAAGAAGTCGAAGGCATGTGGCGCGGCCTGCAGTTGCGCGAACAGCGTGGCCAGCGCTTCTTGCTGCTGCGTGGCCGTCAGGCCCGAAGCCGGCGGCGCGTTCACACCGTCTCCCGCAGGCCGAGGCGCGGTGGCCAACGCATCACCTCGCCGCGCTGTGGCGTGCGCAGGCTGAGCTGCGTAAACGAGTTGATGGCCGCGTGGCGCGCGAAGAAACATTCGAGCACGCTCGCAAACAGGAACGCGCTGCTACCCTGGTAGGCGAGCTCGTCGAGTTCGAGCACGATCTCGACCCCGGTGCCGAAGCTCAGCGGTCCCTTGAACGGCAAGCGCCGCACGACGGTGCGCGCTTCGAGCGCGCGCACGCCGTCGGCCTGGCGCGACCAGATTGCGTCTTCCGGCGGCGCGTACAACCCGAGCATCGTTCGCAACGAGGCGGCCGCGCGCTGCGGCGATTCGCCGACCAGCGACAGGTGGTTCAGAGTCAGGTGGCTCACTAGGCTCCAGCCCAGCTCACCGACTGGCCGGCGCGAGACCGGGCGCGTCGGGCCGCGCATTGCGTCGACGCGCAGCACCGGGCCCGGGCCGTCTAGCCGCCATTGCGACGCGCCACCTTCGGCCGCACCGTGCGGCAGCAACGTCGGCAAGTCGCGGTTGCTGACCCAGGCCGACACCGAGAGCTGGCGGATGTCTTCCCGATACGGCGCATGCTGCGGGTCCACCAGCGAAAGGTAGACCTCTTCGCCGATGAACGAGGAGCGCGGCCCGTGCTGCTGCTGGCGCGGCGACATCAACCGCGGCTCGCGCCGCACCGTGTAGAAGCCGTGCGCTTCGCCCTGCGTATGCTTGGAGCCCTCGTGATAGGTGGCGTACAGCGGCAGAAAGGCCTGCTGCGCGACGCGCCCGGTGCCGAAGCCGGTGACCGAATCCACGCTGTGTACTTCGTAGTCCATCGGCCGGGTACGGTCGGGCACGACGTGATATTCCCAGGCCCCCGGGCCGAGCTGGATGCGGTCCAGCCGCTTGCGAAACAGGTTGATCGCGGGCGTGCAAAACAGCGCCAGGCTCTTCGCGTCCACCAGCGCTTCGAGCGCAGCATCGCCTCGCCGGAACAACACGATCAGCTCGACCTCGTCACCGCCGACCTGCGCCAGGCGCGCGGCCAGGTCGTCGAGTTCGAAGAAGAGCAGCCTCTGTGGCATCGCCGCCGCCTCCTGCAGCAAGCGGTAGCCGGAGAACGCGCGCAGTGATTCGGGCAGCAGCGCCTCGTGGGCCGCGAAGCCCACCGGCCGCACGCTATCGGCGCCACGCCACTGCTGCGCTGCCGGCACATCAGCGACCGTCCTGTCGGCGTACACCAGCGTGCCCAGCGTCGCGCCGAGCACCAACTCGTGCAGGCGAAAGGCCACTTCATCGGACGCGCTGATGTAGAGCGCGAGTCGGTCGAGCCCGAGCTGGTTGAAGCGCATGCCGCCGCCCGCGCGCAGGCGGATGCGCAGCCCGCCCTTCACGCCGTTTGCGCCCTGCACCTGCGCCAGCTGCGCGAGCGGAAGGTCCGGCGCGTAGCTGAAGTACTGCGCGCTCACCAGCTCGATCGGCCATAGCGTGACCGCATGGGCGGTGCGGAACTCGCAGTGCGTGTCCTGGCCGCGCGGCAGTTCCGAGATCAGCGCCGTACCGCGTGGCACCGCGAAGCCGCGGGCCAGGTTCGGGTCGGTCGTGTCGACCCCGAGGCGCGCGATCATCATCGACGGCATCGGCGCAAGGAAGTTTGGGTAGGTCGCCTCCAGCAGGTGCGCGATCAGCCGCGGCTGCTCGGCATCGAGCTTGAGCTGCACGCGTGCGGCCAGGAACGCAAAGCCTTCGAGCAGGCGCTCGACATACGGGTCGGTGACCTCCATGCCTTCCATGCCGAGGCGCGACGCGATTTTCGGAAACTCGCGCGCGAACTCGGCGCCGACCTCGCGTAGGTGGGTCAGCTCGTCGCTGTACAGGCGCAGGAGGCGGGGGTCCATGTGCGCGTCGCTACGCCTCGACCTCGAATTGCGCGCGGAAGGTTGGCCAATTGATTCGAACAACATTGAATGCGGTCGATCGCATCAGGGCATCTAGCGTCGTCAGTGGTGCGCCATGCAATGCTGGAAACGCGATCAGGATGTCCTCTCCCAGTGGGTTGGCAAGAAGGCCGACGCTGCCAACTGGAACATCCAGCGTTTGCGGCGAACCGCGCGCCGCGCCGTTGATCGGCATTTGAAGCAATGGAACACGGGTACGCACCCGGTGGCCCCTCAGCGAAAGCAACTGCTGGGTACCGCCATGAAACACCGCGCTCGCTGGCTTCCATCGGGTCATCTCGTCCTCGCTTGACGTCGGTTCCGTACTCTGTCGCTGCAAGCCGTAGTTCAGCGCGCCTTTGCCACCATAGCCACTGCCGCATCCCTCACCTGCACCTGGCCGGCCTCCAGATCGAGCTGCGTGCGCAGCAGGATCTCCAGCGGCACGGGCTGCGACCACAGGTGGCCGCGAATCTCGAACTCGATGACGTTGTGGGTGTCGAGCACGCTGGTGGCCTCGAGCGCGCGCACCTGCAGTGTGTCGGGCAGGATTCGCGGCTCGTAGCGCACGATGGCCTCGCGGATCACGCGCTCCAGCACGCTCACGTCGAGCTTCGATGCGAGCTGCCCCGACAGCGCCGGCAGTCCGTAGTTCAGCACGCTGTCGGCAAGCAACGGATACGGCTCGGCTTCCGCGCCGAGCGGCTGCACGGCGTTGAATAGCGCGGCCAGATCGCGCAACACGGCCTGGCGCAACTGTGCCTTGGACATCACGCGCTGATCGTCCAACTCGCCGCGTTCACCGCGCGCGTCGTCGGCCAGCCGGTCGAGCAGCGCCGGCTGAAGTCGGTTGCGGACATCGCCGGTGACCATGGGTGACCCGTCAGGGTGCGGGCTCGCCGGCGTCGGCCAGCGGCGCTTGCAACACGATCTCGCGGGTCTCGAGCAGGCCCAGTTCGGGGCCGCTGGTTGTCAGCAGCCGCTGGCCCAGTCCACCGAACTGGTCGGGCGCAAGTTCGCTCCACTGGGTCTTGCGCGAGAGCTGCAGCGCGCCATCGGCGTAGGCGCCCGAGCCGGGGTAGCGCGTGGGCAGCAAAGCCACGGTCTGGCCGCCGTTGGGCAACTGGAACTGCGCCGGCGCCCAGACCAGGTCGCGCAGGTCGACCGGCGCCTCGACGATGACCTTGCTCACGGCCAGGTAAGGCACCCAGCAGTAGCGACCATTGATGACGGCCTCGATCACTGGGCCGAGCCGCGAGTCGGCGTCGGCGATCCAGTCGAAGGCCTCGCCGTTCAGGGTGCCTGGCGTGGCCGGCGCTGCATCAAACGCCTCGGCACGCAGCCGCGCAGCTGCTGCGGCATCGCCACGCGCCTGCGCCTGCAGCGCCTCGACCAGCCACGCGACCCAGGCCTGCGGCTGCCCGAACGCGATCGGCGTGGTCTTGCCGGCGAACACGGCCTCGCGGACCATCTCGCACTTCACGGCCTCGCGGTAGGTGTTGACCATCGGCAAGGTCGCGGCATCGAGTTCGCCACACACCTGCAGCTGGGTCAGCGCACGCTGCCACTGCCCCAGCACGCACAGCAGCTGGAACAGGAACACGCGCAACCTGGGGTCCGCGGCGCGCTCGCGCACCTGGCGCTGGAGCAACTCGAGCGCGCCCTGCGGGTCCCCTGTGGCGATGAGTTCTTCGGCCGTGGTCATGCTCAACTCGGAAGCACCTCGTCGATGAAGGTGGACGCGCCGGCCCCAAGCCCCGCGCTCTCCTGGCGCGTGTACTCGACCTCGATCTTGGTGAATGCGATCGTCACGTGCTCGGTCGGCACGCCGTTCGCCTGCACGTCGATCTCGACGTTCACGATGCGTGCGTTCGACAGCGTCATGCGGAAGTAGTCGAGCGCCTCGCCACCCGCCTTGCGCATGGTCAGTGTGGCCTCCTTCACCTCGTCGTTGCTCGCTAGCGCGCTGAGCAGGCCGGTCGACGCTGCGTCGATGGCCTTGGTCAGCACCAGGTTGCGGTACGAGCGACGCGCGGTCGCCACCGTCGAGCCGATCGCTGTGTTCGCGGTCACGCCCCAGGCCCAGGTGCGCACCGCGATGTCGTCGACGTGGCCCTCGGAGGAACCCTCGCCCTTGATCTTGCCGGCGCGCTTGGTCACGACGTGCAAAAAGATGTCGGCAACGGACTCGCCGCCCGTCGCCTTCACCTGGAGCTCCTTGATCTGCATCGGCATCGCAGGCCTCCGTCAGTTTGCCCACGGCGTGGGCGATCAGACCTTCTTGTTGGTCGTCACGTCCCATCCGCCGATGACCTCGCCGCCGAGCGAGCCGTCGCCCTTTTGTTCCTTGTACTTAAATTCGATCTTGCCGAAGGCCAGCGAGATCTGCTCGGTCGGAACGATGTCGGAGCCGGCCGAGCCGCCGTGCTGCCAGCTGGTGACCAGCACCGGCGACATCACGACCGTCAGAAACTCCTGCTGGTCACCACCGGCCTTGCGGCACACGAGCGTGGCGGTCTTAATGTGTTCTCCGGTGGCGCAGGCCGTATGCAGCTTGGCCGACGATTTGTCCACCTTCTTGACGAAATTGAAGTCCTGCATCGCAACCTTGCCAGCGCCGCCGCCGCCGCCGCTCGAGAACGAGCTGCTGTTGGTGTGGCCGATGCTGTAGGACTCGAGCTGGATCTCGCCCTTGTGCTTGTCGTCTGTGGACTCGCCGTCCACGCCATCGAGCTTCAGAAAATAGTCTACGGTTGCCATGATGATTCACTCCGAAAGTTGTTGAGCGTCGCTGAAAAGTTCAAAGGTTGGGAGGCACCCACGACGCGCAGTCCTCCGACATTTCCTGAGTCCTTGTGCTTACGCCACCTTCTGCGAGGGCAGCGTCGAGACCAGCCGCAACGACACGGTCAAGCCTTCCAACTGATAGTGCGGGCGCAGAAAAAACTTTGACGAGTAGTAGCCGGGGTTGCCCGGGATCTCGTCGACTGTGACCTCGGCCGCGGCCAGCGGCTTGCGCGACTTGACCTCCTCGGACGAGTTCGCCGGGTCGCCGTCCACGTAGTTCATGATCCATTTGTTCAACCAGCGCGACATGTCGGCGCGCTCCTTGAATGAGCCGACCTTGTCGCGCGCAATGCACTTCAAGTAGTGCGCGAAGCGGCAGCACGCGAACAGGTAGGGCA
>JANYBE010000565.1 GCA_025360945.1 Rhizobacter sp.
AAGCGCTTGATGACTCGGCGAAGGGCCCCGTTCATGAACTGGATCTGGACTGAAAGCATTGCCTCATTGTCGCCAGTCCGCTTATTGCGACAGAGCCTTCGCGCGCGTCCGAGGTGTTGTTGATCAGCTCGGCGGCCACGATGATGTGGGCCGTGGCATCGACTGCCGTCTGTCCGTTGTAGGCCGGGTCGAACCCGCCGCCAGCGCGCTGCATGATGCGGCTGTCGGGATCGGTGAAGTTGTCTTGATCCTTGTCTTCGGGCACGCCGAAGGGCCGCTTGTAGCGCCCGCCCTTGGGCTTGCCATCCTTGCCACGCGGCTTCTGGTCATCGTCGTCGCTGCGCCCGCGTTCGAGGTCGGCGTCGCGTTGGCGCTGCTCCAGCCGGGCACGCGCTGCGGCGATCGCGTTGAGCCGGTCTTGCCGGCGCGCGATCTCGGCCGGGATGTCCAGTTCGGGCTCGTTCTTCTCGGCCTCGTCGGCCGCACGCGCCTTGTTGAGCAAGGCCTCGATCTGCGCCTTCAACTCGGCCTCGGCCTTGAGCATGTGCCCGTAGCTCATCGCCTTGTGGCGGCTGGCGTTGGCCTTGACCTTGGTGCCGTCCACCGCGATCGTGCCGAGCTTGACCAGGCCCATCTCGCGTGCCAGGCGCACGACCTGCACGAACAGGTCCGAGAGTTCCTTCAAATGGAACGCGCGGAAGTCGCGGATCGTGCGATGCGCCGGGAAGTTGTGCGCCGCCAGCACCCGGAACGCCACGTCCTCGTGCAGCTTGCGCGCGATCTTGCGTGAGCTGAATACACCCGTGGCGTAGCCGTAGACCAGCACCTTGACCATCATGGCCGGGTGAAAGGGCTGGTTGCGCGGGCCGTCCTTGTCGTAGCGCGGGTGGAAGGCGCCAAGGTCGAGTCCGTCAACGGCGTCGCTGATGAAGTGCGCCAGGTGCCCTTCGGGCAGCCACTCCTGCAGCGCTTCGGGCAGCAGCAGCATCTGCTGTGGTTCGTAGGGGAGGTAGTTCGCGGCCATCCCCGATCAACGAACTACGCCCCTCTCTCGCCGACAGAAACTTGCCCTTCTGCCGCCCAGACTCCTAGCTTTTCGCCCGTGTCACGGCCAAGGCTCGCTTGCGCGCCGGAATTCCGATCTCGCGCAGGCTAGCCTGGATGAAGCTCAAATGAAGGTTGGCTGCCGCACGTGCCGCGTCGTGGTCGCGAGCGATGATCGCCTTGACGATGGCCGCATGCTGCTCGTCGAGCAGCAAGATGTTGCCGGCCTGCCGGTACAGCACTTCACGCGATCGCATCATGTTGCTGCGCATCAGGTTGAAGATGCCGCGCATCACATGGACCAGGGCCACGTTGTGCGACGCCTCGGCGATGGCCATGTGGAAGTCGGCATCGAGGTCGGCGTCTTCCAGCGGGTCTCGCTCGGCGCGACGCCGCTTCATCGTCGCCGACATTTCCTTCAGGCGTCTGGCGTCTGCATCGGTGGCACGAATCGCCGCGAAGTAGGCGGCCACGCATTCGAGTCCATGACGCAACTCCAGCACGTCATCAATGGTCTCGGGGTGGCGCTGAAGCAGATGCACCAACGGATCCGTGATCGTCGGCCCGGTTACGTCGGTCACGTCGAAGCCGCCGCCGCGTCGCGCCTGTACCAGGCCACGGCTCTCCAGCAACAGCAGTGCTTCGCGCAGCGAAGGACGCGAAACACCGAGCTGTTTCGCCAGGTCTCGTTCCGAGGGCAGCGCGTCACCAGGGATCAATTCGCCCTGAACGATCAGTCGCTCGATCTGTTCGGTGATGCTGTCCGACAGCCGATGGCGCCGCGGTTGCGCCACCGCGCTGAAAGGGTTTTCTTTTTTCATCGTTCCAAAAGATCACGCAACGGCCGACACGAGCCTGTGTCGACGCTTCAGTCTTGGGGCTGACCCTCATAGGAGCCGCGAAGCACTGAGGATAGCATCCGCTTATTCATTGGTCTGACCAGTATTGCCAGCAAGGCCATGCTTACCACGTAAGCAACTTCTGTGAACCGACCCGGCTTTCAGAAGAACAGGAGACAACATGACACCGCAGGACGATCTCGACATCATCGAAACCACAGAATGGCTGGACGCGCTGAAGGCCGTGCAAGCCCACCGCGGAGGGCCGCGTACCAACTACATCGTCAATCGCTTGGTAGACGAAGCGCGGCGCGACGGGGTCTACGTGCCACGTTCGTTGACGACCGCCTACAAGAACACGATCGCACCAGCCGACGAAGAGAAATCGCCCGGCGATCGCGCGATAGAGCACAAGCTTCGTTCGATCATCCGCTGGAACGCGATGGCGATCATCCTGCGCGCGAACAAGGACAGCTCCGAACTCGGTGGCCACATCGCCAGCTTCCAGTCAGCGGCCACGCTCTATGACATCGGCTTCGGACACTTCTGGCACGCAGCCAACGAATCGCACGGGGGTGACCTGCTGTTTATCCAGGGTCACAGTTCTCCGGGCATCTATGCGCGCGCCTTCCTCGAAGGTCGACTGACAGAAGAGCAACTGCTCGGCTACCGCCAGGAGACGGGCGGCAAGGGCATCTCGTCGTACCCGCATCCGTGGCTGATGCCCGACTTCTGGCAGTTCCCGACCGTGTCGATGGGGCTCGGCCCGCTGATGGCGATCTACCAGGCCCGCTTCCTCAAGTACCTGCAAGGCCGCGGCCTGGCGCAGAC
>JANYBE010000608.1 GCA_025360945.1 Rhizobacter sp.
CCGCCCCCAGGGTTGTTCTATGGAGGTGACAACTATTCTGACGCGGCGGGCCTCGGATCGGGGCAATGCGGCGCCTCGTGTCGATGCGCGGGCAGGTGTTGGACAAACCTAAATGGTTGCTGCCGCTCGGCTCAATGCGGCCCAACGACTGCTTGTTTCACAAGCGGACCGTGCCCGATGCGATGCCGCGATGCCGCGATGCCGCGAGTGAAGTCTCCGTCGCAGGATTTGCTGCGGGCAAGCCTAATCTAAGTAGCGCGCCGAGGGGACTGCGGAGCAATCCACGCATTCGCCGACTTATCACTGCCAAATCCAAACGTCATCAGAGTTGCGGAAGGGAATTCCATGTCGGGCCCTGGCTTGGCTTTCGAGGCCAGGAGGTGATCAAGCGACCACCTCGACCGTTCATCTTCGCCTTTGATACGACGCATAGATCCGCGATGAGCCTAAAGAAGGCGCTCGAAGCGCTTGAGCAAACCGGATTGACGACAACGCGTCGCATGGTGATGCGGTCGGCGGTTCTAGGGGTGGTCGATCACGCGACTTCAGCGCACTGTGAGCTCGAGTCTTCCGACTGCTTGATGCGCGACCCGAGCCTTCGTGCACAGCGCGCAAGCAAGCCGGCAAGCCTTCGTTCAGGCCGTCGTTCACAGCGCGGCTGGGGTTCGCCATCACTCTCGTCATTCGCCGCATCACGCGTCACGAGATCGAGGAGAAACGCATGAATCAAGAGTTCGATGCCGCCCGCAATGTCTATGTGGATCGCGATGCCGACGGGGCGGGGCGCCAGCTGTCGCACGTCCATGCCCCTGTGGTCATCGACGGCGAGAGCGCGCGACATGTGGCGCAGGCCTACCTGCACCGATTCGCCGACCTGCTCGGCGTGTCATCCGAAGAGCTTCGGCATCTGGATGCGCCGCCGTCGCAGACCCTCGAAGAGGCGGGCACCGAGGTCCGGTTCCTGGAGGAGAAGGCGCAGTTCGACACCGTCTCGATCGCCTACAGCCAGACCCGCTTCGGGCTGCCGGTCTGGCACGCCGGCATCGGCGTGCACGTGAAGCTGCATCCAGGCAAGGTGTTGGGCGCGCAATCGACCTGGCACCACGACCTCGAGGTCGAGCGCCCGTCGATGCAGGCGGTCAAACGCGCGTCATCGCTGAAGGAGAAGGAGCTTGCCGCGCAGCTCGGTTTGCATAAAGGCGATCGCAGCCCGTATGGCTGGGACTGCGACTCGCTGAAGATCGAAGGCCGCGGCCTCGTGATCTACCGCTACGAGAGCGCGACGCGTGCGCCGCCGCAGCCGCGCGATCCCCCCGCTGAATCAACCGAGCCCGCCGAGCACGTTCACCACCAGCGCCACACATTGGCCTCAGATGTGCCGACCTTGCCGTTGCCGCCCGTGGCCGAATCGATTCGCGAGTGCCGTCACTACGTGTGCGCGCGCATCGACTTCGCGTTGAGCGGCCGCCTGTACCCGGTGCTGCACTGGACCGCGCTAATCGAGGTCGAATCGCTGTCGATCCTCTTGCTCGTGCCGTACACCTCCGGAGTCAACGGGATGGTGTTCGAGATCGACCCGATCACCACCAACGGTGGTCCGTCGCCCTCGGGCACCGATGCGACGCTGAATCCTGTGCGTGTCTCGGCCGTGCTCGCCGGCCTAGCGGCACCGGTGGGGGGCACCCAATCGCTCGTCGGCGACAACATTCAGCTTTCCGACGTCGAGATCCCGACGATCGCCGTGCCCACCGAACCGACCGGGACCAACTTCGACTTCAACGCACGCACCGACAACTTCTCCGCGGTCAACGCCTACTACCACTGCGACAAGTTCTTCCGGCTGCTCGACGGCATGGGCTTCACGCGCGCCGGCTATTTCGGCGGATCGACGTTTCCGAGCCCGGTGGATCATCGCGGCGACATCCTTGTCGCGAGCGGCATCGAGATCAACGCGCATTGCGTCGGCACGTCGGGCGGCGGCGGCATCCTGCGAACGACGTTCGCGCTCGCCGATCTCGGCGACCTGGCGAACCCGCTCGGCATCGCGTGCGACTACCGCGTGGTGCTGCACGAGCTCGGCGGCCACGGCGTGCTCTACAACCACATCCAGTCCGCCAATTTCAAGTTCGCCCACAGCGCTGGCGACAGCATCGCCGCGGTGCTGAACGACGCGGGCAGCCAGGCGCCGGACCGCTTCGTCACGTTCCCGTGGGTCAACATCGGCCGGCGCCACGATCGCACGCCGGCCGCGGGTTGGGGCTGGTCGGGAAGCATCGGGCTGAATCCGTTCGGTCCCGCCGACGGCGGCGGCTACAACAACGAGCAGATCCTGTCGACGAGCCACTTCCGCATCTACCGCTCGATCGGCGGCGACGCCGCGAACCTGACGACTCAGCAGTTCGCCGGCCGCATGACGGCCTATCTGATCTTGCGCGCGATCGGCTCGCTCACGGCCGCGACGCAACCCGCCAACGCGGCCGGCTG
>JANYBE010000620.1 GCA_025360945.1 Rhizobacter sp.
TACGCACTGGTCCGTCGGCATCAATTTGCCCGTTCCGGGTGTTGTCGTAACGAATGGCGGCTACTACGTCTCGGAGCCGCAGCCCGTGTATTACGCGCCGGCGCCCTTGGTGCGCTATGCACCCGTGCCTGTCTACGAAGCGCCGCCAGTCTACGTTGCACCTCAGGTCGTCTACTCCAACGAACAGCCGGACTACGAAGTACCGTACCGTGCAGAGCCCTATCGAGTCTGGAATGGAGACCGCCACTCCCAATGGGAGCAGCATCGCGAGTTCGAGCGCGCTCGTTGGGAGCATGCTCGCCGTGAACATGACGAGCATCGTTGGGGGCGCGGCGAACATGGCCACGACGACCGATGACGCGCACCGGTGGCATCGCGACTGAGTTGCCAGTCCTGTCGGCACCACACGAGTTCACGTCACAGTGCGGGCTAACTTAAGAGAGCCATTTCCATGTCCCGCGTTGCTAGAAATCGCAGTCGACCCGACCCTTCATTGCCGCCGACCGACGCCTCTGGCGGGCCGCCGACGCGGCCGACCAACGACGATGAAGGAACTTGTGGCGCGTCAGTCGACATTGCGTTCAAGCCCCGAGACCGCCCGCGGTCTGAGCGACATGAGCTCTCACGACATTGCTTGACTGACGGCGCAGCTGAGTGCCTCCCCGGAAAGTGGCGACGGGCATCTCATCATGTTCGGCCTGACGGGCGGGCTGATTCCGTGCCCAGCTTCGATCACCGTGCTGCTGCCGTGCCTGCAACAGAAGAAGATCGCGCTCGGCGCCAGCCTGGTCCCTTGTGTTCCAACGTCGGCCTGGCGTTGACGATGGTGATGTCCGGCGTCCTCGCGGCCCTAAGCGTCAAACAGGTCTCAGAGCGCTGGAGCGGTTTCGGCGAATTCGCTCGGAAGGCACCGTACTTCTCCGGCGCGATGATCCTGCTGGTTGGTGTCTATGTCGGCTGCCAGGGCTTGCGAGCCCTGGTTTGAGCGACTATGCGGCCCTGGGGACTTTTGCATGGAAGAATGGCGCCAGCTTAACGATGCCGATGATCGAGCAATTGTCGCTCGGGGACGCCGAGAAGGCATTGGACTGCACGGCGTTGTAAGCATATGGTTGAGAACGATCACTGCTCCAATCTCACCTAAGCTTTGCACCTTGCGCGGTTGACCTGCATTAACGGCGGCGGCGACCCGCGCTGCGCAACATCCGCGGGAAGGGCTCTTCAAACCACGCTCGCGGCGACCATGCCGGCTTCGAAGTGACTTGGTGGGGCAAGGCAGGTGGACCCGAACTCGTCAGCCTTGGCGTCACGTTGCTTTCGCCAATACGTATTTGGTCGTCGATAGAGGACACGCCGGCAAGTTGCGCCCCTAACTTCCGTCGTCCCCACCTTTTGTGGAGCCGAGCAGTCGATCTGTCGCCTGGACACCTCCGCCGCCCTCTTCCTGTCGGCTCCCGTACCCATCACCCTCACGCCGATATTCACGACTGACTCTGCCCAAGTGGCGACGGTGAACGTCTGGATAACCAATTGAGGGTGTCGGAGCTTGAGCGACCCTGGCCTTCTTCGCAATTGATCAACAATGTCTTGACCATGATTCGATCTTTCGAATGCTGGGTGCGTGATTTCACTGGTTGTCGATGCGTCCGTACTGTCCGTGCGCCTGGCCACCCGGCCCGGCGGCGAAGAACAGGGTGTTGGTCGGCTGGCTGTTCAGGCCGTTGCCGAAGGCGATGCCCCACAGCCCGTTGATCGCAATTGCCGAGCCGTCGGCCTTGCTCAAAGTACCCAGCATCGCCCCCGTGGCCGGGTTGAAAGCGTTGATCTTGCCGTCGCCGAAATTGCCGACCAGGAGCGCGTTGCTGAACGGGCCGAAGTTGGCCGGTGCCATCGCCATGCCCCAGGGCGCGTTGAGCACGCCGCCGGCGGCGACGAGTGTCTTGATCAGATGGCCGCCGGTGTCGAACACGTCGACGACCCCGAGACCCGCGCCGATGACCTCACCGTGCGCCTGCGCGTCCTGCTTGGCATAGCTCACGTAAACACTGGTGCCGATCGCCTGGATGCCGAACGGCGCAAAGCCGGCCGGAAGTGCCGGGTCAACGAAGCCCCCGGCAGCGGTGACCTTGGTGAACCGCGCGTCGAACACATCGACCGTGCCGCCGTGGAAGTCGGTCGCGTAGAGGAAGTTGGCGCTGCCCTGCGCGGCGAGCGCCGCGCCCTTGTAGACCTTGCCGACGGCGCCACCATCAAACACCGTCACCGCCGCGGTCATGCTCACGCCGGGAGACCAGCCCGACACCGTGCCGGCCTCGCCGACGAAGATGAACCGACTGGCCCCGCTGACACCGCTCTGGCTGACGACGAAGTCCTGCGAACCGCTGAAGACGATACCGGTCGGATTCGCGCTGCCGGACTGGCCCGCTGGGATGCTTACAACAAGCGATTGCGGCACGCCGTGGCCGTCGTACAAGGTGGACTTCGATGTCCCGTTGTCAGCGACCCAGACGAAGCCCTGCGGGTTGAACGCAACGCCCCAGCCGTTGATCAGGTTGGCGTCGGTGTAGGTCGTTGCGCTGCCGTCGGACACAAGGTTGGTGGCCGCGTAGCTCATGCCAGTGCCAGAGCCGCCACCGGACGGGCAGGTCATCATGTTGTAGCCGCCGGCGACGCATCCACCACCACCATCGCCGCCGCCACCGCCGCAAGCAACCAGTGCGAACGCGCTCACTCCCGCCCCCATCCATGCCCGATTTGCCCGAGAGATGTTCATCGCGTCGTCTCCTGTTGACTGGGCGCGAGCGCGAATGCCTGCCGCCGCCCGACAGTAGATTCCCGCCGCGGCGCGAACCGTTCAACGGTGGCCGCGTAAAGTGGCATTTGCACCAGCACCAGGATCTGTGGCGCGGTGGGTCGGTCCTAGCGCTCGCTCCGTCACCGCCAGGGTGCACTGCGCAGGCCGCAGCCAGCCTCGCCGAGCGCCGCAATCACCTCGGCGCCATCCGTACCCTGTACGACTTGCTGATCAGAGATTGCCTACGCGCCGTCTCCTGCCGCCAAGCTGCCCACGTTGCCGCCCGCGACGTTCATCGTGTTGCCCATTGGAGTTCCCTTCTTGGCGGACGCCGTTACGACGAAACGTACGCGCTCAACGAGCGTAGCGACCCGGCCCAGTTCGGCAGTTCGGATGTTGTCGCCCCTCCTCGAATTGGGTAACCCGTAGCGTTCGTTGTTCTCGCGGACACGCGCTTAAAAGTCGGTGTGTCGCGCGCCGCAACGGGCTAGAAAAGTCCCTGGAGCATGTAGATGAGGTCCTCGACGTTGTTAGGCTGCCTCGGTGTCGTTCGCCTCCGCGACCTGATCGAACATTCGATTGGCAACGCGCGATAGGACCGACGCGGCGAGCTGGTCCATGGCGTAGATGTGGTTCTCTGAATGGAGGGGGCCCTTCGGACTGAGAGATTGCGCCGCCGTGAAGTCTTTCGGCAGGGTTTCAGAGCCTCGCTCAGCTTCAGCGTTCCAGGACCGTTGCATGCTCCGTTGCGATGGCTTCAGTCAATGGCATTCAGCCCTCCCAACGGATAGCCGACCCGCACGCGATGCCGGGGTTTCCTTGATTGCCGGGCAACGTAAAAGGGTGGTTCCGAGGTCTTCAAGAGGGGTTCCAAGGATGGTTCCTTGGTCAGCGTTCGCTCTCGCGGGAGGGCCTGTATTTGCTCATCCGGGTGGGCAGCAACGCTCCGCTTGGGGCAAATCGGCGAGAGGGCGGAGTCATCAAAGAGGTCACTTCAGTGCCAGACCGGTCGGTGGAACCTTCGCGGCTTGGCGCGAAAAGTTCTCGCGACTCAGATTGGCGTTCATTGTCACCTTAGTGCCATCGGAATGTGCAACAGATGAGACATCGTCCGGCTGCTGGTGTGCGGTAGCGAACAGACGCTGTGCACCGGGTCCCTTAACCTTCTCGTGCATTGCTTGACCATCTCGTGTC
>JANYBE010000640.1 GCA_025360945.1 Rhizobacter sp.
CTTCTTGCCGGCGAGCAGCTCCAGCAGGTCCTCGAGCGAGGCGCGGTCGTGCGCGGTGTGCACCGGCACGCCGAGGATGCGGCCGTAGGCGCGCAGCTGTTCGTGTGCGCCGATCCGGTAGGCGTCAAGCGTGATCAGGCCGAGATTGTTCGCGCCGTATTTGGCTGCGAACGCGGCCGCGATCTTCGCGGTCGTCGTGGTCTTGCCCACGCCAGTCGCGCCGACCAGCGCGTAGACACCGCCCTGGTCTTCGAGCGGGGCCTCAGCCTCGGCCGTGATCAGGTTGTGCTCGAGCACACTCGCGGCCCAGGCGATCTCGTCGGTCACGTCGGCGGCCAGGCTGTCGCCGATCTTGCGGATCAGCGCGGGCGAGAAGCCGGCATCGAGCAGCTTTTGCGTCAGGCGCGCCTGCGCGGGCTGGCGGTTCAGTTTCTCGATGAAGGCCAGGGCGCCGAAGCGCTCCTCGATCAGGCCCTTCATCGAGCGCAGCTCGCTCATCATGTCTTCCTGGTCGCGGCGCGTGGCGGCAGCGTGCACCGCCTGCGAAGCGGGCGCCGGGAGATCGGCGAGCACCGGTGCACGCGACACTGGCGCCACGGGCATCGGCGCGCGCAACAGCGGCGGCTCGATCGTGCGCGGCGCCGCAACTGGTGCGCGCTCGGTCATGCGCTGTTCGAGCACGCTGGTGCGCTCGAACGCCGATGCCGATGCCGATGCCGATGCCGATGCCGATGCCGGCGCACGCTCGGTCTCGGTGGACGGCGGATTCATCGCGGCCTGGCGACGACGCAGCATGCGTTCGCGCACATAGTCCTGGAACGACAACGTACTCATCGAAAGCTGGGTCACGTCGTCTTCGACCGCCTTGTTTGGCACCGGCTCCGCAACCGCAGGCGTAGCGGCCATGCGCTCGATCTGCTTCATGCCCTCGGGTGCCATCGCGAGCACCTCGACGCCGTCGACGCTGGGCTTGGTGGACAACACGACCGCGTCCTCGCCCAAAGCCTGCCTCACGAGGACCAGGGCGTCACGCGACGTACGCGCAGTGAACCGTTTGACGTTCATGAGTGGGCTCCAATGATCGAACCGATGCGGATCGAATGCGTTTCAGGGATTTCGCTGTGGCCGAGCACGCGCAGGCGCGGTGCGGCACGTTTGAGCAGGCGCGCCATCGGGGCGCGGATCATGTCGGGCACCAGCAGGCAAGCCGGGTGGCCCAGGTCTTCCTGGCGCTTCGCGGATTCCGCGGCGCTGCGCGCCAGCGTGTCGGCCACACCCGGGTCGAGCGCGGCGCCGTGCGGTGAGTTCAGCGCCTGCGTGACGAGGCGTTCGAGCTCGGGTTCGAGCGCGATCACCTCGAGCTCCTTCACCGGGCCGTAGATCTGCTGCACGATGCTGGGCGCGAGGTGGATGCGGATGCGCCGGGCCAGCTCGGCCGGGTCGGTGACGGTGGCGGCCGCGTCGGCCAGGCTCTCGACGATCGAGCGCATGTCGCGGATGTGCACGCCTTCTTCCAGAAGAAGCTGCAGAACTTTTTGCAGTGCGGCGATGCCAACCATTTTGGGGACCACGTCTTCGATCAGTTTCGGGGCCAGCTTCGTCACATGCTCGACGAGCTGCTGGGTCTCGACGCGGCCCAGCAATTTGGCCGCGTGCAATTGCATCAAGTGTGAAAGATGGGTGGCCACCACGGTCGAGCAATCAACGACCGTAAACCCAGCCATTTGGGCTGCTTCGCGCTGGCGTTCCTCGACCCACACGGCGGGCAGGCCGAACGCCGGGTCGGTGGTCTTGGTGCCGATCAGCTGCGTGGTCGCGCCGCCCGGGTTGATCGCCAGCAGCATGCCGGGGAAGGCCTCGCCTTCACCGACGACAGCGCCACGCAGCGTCAGGCGGTAACCGCTTGGCTTGAGCTCGAGGTTGTCGCGGATGTGCACCGGCGGCGGCAGGAAGCCGACATCCTGTGCGAACTTCTTGCGCACGCCCTTGATGCGTGCGAGCAGGTCGCCGGCGCGTGCCTTGTCGACCAGCGCAATAAGCCGGTAGCCGACCTCGAGGCCGAGCGTATCGACAGGCATCAGATCGTCCCAGGTCGCTTCGGGGTTCGCCTGTGCCGCTTCGGCCGGGCGCTGCGGCGGTGTTTCGCGAGCTTTCTTGTCGCGCTTGTACATCCACCACGACGCGTAGCCGAAGCCCGACGCGAGCAGAAGGAACACGACGTTGGGCATGCCGGGGATCACGCCAAGCAGACCGATCACGCCACCGGTGATGGCAAGCGTCTTCGGCGAACTGAAGACCTGCCGGGCGATCTGGCTGCCGACGTCTTCGCTCTTGCCCACACGCGACACGACCATCGCCGCGGCGACCGAAATCAGCAGCGCCGGGATCTGCGCCACCAGTGCGTCGCCAACCGCGAGCAGGATGTAGCTGTTGGCCGCATCGGACGCCGACAAGTCGTGCTGTGCGACCCCGATCACGAAGCCGCCGATGATGTTGATGAACAGGATCAGCAGGCCGGCCATCGCGTCGCCACGCACGTACTTGCTGGCGCCGTCCATCGAACCGAAGAACTCCGCCTCCTCGCCGACTTCGGCGCGGCGGCGCTTGGCTTCCTTGTCGTCGATCAGACCCGCGTTCAAATCCGCATCGATCGCCATCTGCTTGCCGGGCATCGCATCCAGCGTGAAGCGCGCGCCGACTTCGGCAATGCGCTCGGCGCCCTTGGTGACGACGATGAAGTTGATCACGACCAGGATCGCGAACACGATCAGGCCGACCGCGAAGTTGCCGCCGATCAGGAAGTGGCCGAACGACTCGATCACCGCGCCCGCCGCGCCCGCGCCGGTGTGGCCCTGAAGCAGCACGACGCGCGTCGAGGCGACGTTCAGCGACAGACGCAGCAAGGTGGTCAGCAGGATCACCGACGGGAACGCCGCGAAGTCCAGCGGCCGCACCATGTAGGCTGCGACCATCATCACCATCAGCGCCATCGCGATGTTGAAGGTGAACAACAGGTCCAGCGCGAACGCCGGCAGCGGCAGCACCATCATCGCCAGGATCATCACGACCACCAGCGGTGCCGCCATCGAGCGGATCGCCTTGGCGTTGGGGCCGAGCCAGGCCTGAAACTGCGCGAGCATCGGGTTCATTCGTAGCTTTCCATGTCTGAAACGGGCTTGTTGTGCGGGTCGAGCTCGGCCGGCACGTTCAGTTCGGGCATCGCCGCGGGCATCGCGAGCCGACCCGCAAGGGCCGCACGCAGCTGGTACACGTAGGCCAGAACCTGGGCGACGGCGGCAAACAGCGCGGCCGGGATCTCGCGGTCGAGTTCGGCGTGGGCATAGAGCGCACGCGCCAGCACGGGCGCCTGGAGCACCGGCACCTTCGAGTCCTTGGCGAGGTCGCGGATGGCCATCGCCAGCAGGTCGGCGCCCTTGGCGACGACGCGCGGCGCGCCCATCTTCTGGTCGTCGTACTTGAGCGCGACGGCATAGTGGGTCGGGTTCATCACGACCAGGTCGGCGTTGGGCACCGCGGCCATCATGCGGCGCTTGGTCATCTCGCGCATGCGGGCGCGCAGCTTGCCCTTGATCTCCTGGTTGCCCTCGTTCTCCTTGTGCTCCTGCTTGATTTCCTGGTGGCTCATCTTCAGGCGCTGCGCATGCTGGAAGCGTTGCAGAGGTACATCGATCATCGCGAACACGGCCAGTGCCAGCAGCAACAGCGTCAGGCCGCCGAGCATCGAGCCAGAGAGGCTGCGAAGCGCAGCCGGCAAGGGCAGCGCCATCACGCCGGTGAACGCATCGATGTGGGCCTTCAGGAACAGCGCGCCGATGGCGCCGAGGATCAGCGCCAGCGCGCTGCCTTTGAGCGCGTCGATCAGCTTGTCCTTTGAGACCAGGGCGACCATGCCCGTCAGTGGATTGAGCTTGCCAAATTTCGGCATGACCGGGTGCAGCGTCCAGTTCCAGCCGCCGATGACGATGCCGCCGCCGATTGCGGCGGCCATCATCGCCAGGCCGAACGGCACGATCACGAGCATCAGGTGCAGCGCCAATTCGCCCAGGCGGTCGCCCATCAGGCCGGTGTTCTGCACCGTCCTGGCGTCGAAGCGCAGGCCGCTCATCAGCATTTGCTGCAGCCCTTCGGCCACGAGCGGTGCGAACGACGCGAGCAGCGCGCCGCAGGTGCCGATCGCGATGAAATGCCCGAAGTCCCGCGAGCGCGCGACCTGGCCTTCTTCGCGCGCCTTCTTCAGCTTGCGTTGCGAGGCAGGTAGGTTGCGGTCTTGGGAACTTTGCTCGGCCATGGGGGAGCGCCGTGAGATGGCGCTCCGTCATTGTTCCGGCGCGGGCGCAGAACTTGAGCGGGATTAGAGGGGTGAAGCCGGGCCAGTTCTGCGCCGGCGTGCATCCGCTAGCGCGGGGCACGCGTATGCGTGCTCACGCCGTCGATGCAGCGTCGTACTTTTACCAACCCCACAGGATCAGTCTCATGAAATCGATCAAGCTCTCTTCCATTGTCGTGGCCGCCATCATGTCGGTCTCCGCGCTGTCGGCCGTCTCGGCCTTCGCTCAGGTCACCGTAGGTGGCGCGCCGATGTATGCCTCCAAGGACATCATCGACAACGCAGTCAACTCGAAGGACCACACCACGCTGGTGGCCGCGGTCAAGGCCGCCGGCCTGGTCGACACGCTGAAGGGCCCGGGCCCGTTCACCGTGTTCGCACCGACAAACGCCGCATTCGCCGCGCTGCCGGCCGGTACCGTGGACACGCTGCTCAAGACCGAGAACAAGCCCGCGCTGACCAAGGTGCTGACGTACCACGTGGTCGCCGGCAGGATGGACGCCGCCATGCTGAGGAAGGCCGTGATGGATGGGGGCGGCAAGGCCGCGCTGAAGACGGTTTCAGGCGGCACGCTCACGGCCATGGCTGCGGGCAACGGCATCACGCTGATGGACGAAAGCGGCGGCACGGCGAAAGTGACGATCGCCGACGTAATCCAGTCCAACGGCGTGATCCACGTCGTGGACAAGGTGTTGCTGCCGAAGTAAGCGGCTCAGAACCCCAGGCTGGCCAGCAGGTCGTCGACCTCGCCCTGGTTGGCCACCACGTCTGTGCGCCCTTCGGGGGCCACGACCGGGCCGCTCAGGTCGGACGTCGCCACGCTCGTCCCGGCCGGGGCGATGTGCGCCATCAGCTTGGCCGTCTGGTCCGGCGGTGCGGCCTGCACGAGCAGCTTCACCAGGCTGTCCTCGAGATCGTTCGCAAGCGACACGACCTTGGCCACGACCTGTCCGGTGAGGTCGTGAAAATCCTGCGCCATCATGATGTCGGTCAGGTGCGCGTCGATGCGGGAGGTGGCTGCCTCGACATCGTTGACGAAGTTCATCACCGCGCCGGTCGCCACAGCCTTCACCGGGTCGGCAACGATCGCCGCGGCCATCGAGCGCGTCTGCGCGCTGATGCTCTGGTGTTCGGCCTTGGCCAGATCGACCAGGTTGAGCACCTTGTTCGCGGCGTCGCCGGTCTTCTTCGCGATGTAGGTCAGGCGGCTGCGGGCGTCGGGCAGGCCGTCGGCCGCCTGCTGCAGGCGTGGCATAACACCGAGCTGGCTCAGCGTGTCGTGCAGCTGGCGTGTGATCAGCCCCAGTTGCTGAAATACCTCTGGAGAGGCGCCGGCCGTTGCGTGCGGCGCGAGCGTTTCTTGGCAGTCCATCATCATCTTGTTGTACTCCGGGGGCTCACGCGGTCGCGGCGAGCTTTTGCATGATCTTTTGCACCTTCTCTTCCAAGGTGGCCTTGGTGAAGGGCTTGACGACGTAGCCAGCCGCGCCGTCCTGGGCCGCGCGCACGATATCTTCCTTGCGCGCCTCGGCCGTCACCATCAGCACCGGCAGGTGCTTGAGGCTGGCGTCGGCCTTCACGGCACTGAGCAGCTCGAAGCCGTTCATCACCGGCATATTGATGTCGCTGACGACGAAGTCGAACTTGCCGTTCTTCAGCATATTCAACGCGACCGAGCCGTCCTCGGCTTCCTCGGCGTTGTTGTAGCCGATTTCCTTGAGCAGGCCACGCACGATGCGCCGCATGGTCGAGAAGTCGTCGACGATCAGGAATTTCAGGTCGGTGGGGTGGCTCATGGCGCTCCTCGCGGGATCAATCCGGTTCTGGTCCGGCACAGGTGTTTATCGGGCAATGGTCGGCGGAGTTGAGGCGGCAGCGTCAGGTTCTGCCACTTCTTGCGCATCGGTCGTGATGCGCAGCAGCCGGTCCTCGGCATCGCGGTTCATCACGAGAATGCTGATGCGCCGGTTGACCGCGCCCAGCGGGTCGGCAGGGTCGAACAAGACGCTCGAGGCCAGGCCCTGCACGAGCAGCACGCGGTCCTCGGGCAGCCCGCCGGCGCCGAGCTCGCGGCGCGAGGCGTTGGCACGGTCGCTCGAGAGCTCCCAGTTGCTGTAGCCGCGCTCGCCGGCGCCGAAAGGCTGCGCGTCGGTGTGGCCTTCGAGCGTGAGGCGGTTCGGCACTTCGGCGAGCACCGAGCCGATCTCGCGCAAGAGCTCGCGCATGTAAGGTTTGACGACTGCGCTGCCACTGTCGAACATCGCACGGTTTTGCTCGTCGACGATCTGGATGCGCAGCCCGTCGCGCGTCATCTCGAGCCGAATCTGCGATTGCAGCGCAGCCAGCTTGGGATTCGCAGCGAGGACATCCTCGACCCGCTTCTTCAGTGACTCGAGACGCGACGCCTCGGCACGGCGCTGATCGGCCTTCAAGGCCTTGAGCTGCAAGGTCTTGCGCTTGGCTTCGACGTCGCCCTTGTTGACCTGGGCATCGGCGCGCGTCAGGTCGGTGCCGCCGCCCTTGACGACACTGGACGAATCGCCCGAGCCGCTGCCTCCGCCCATCGCGATCTTCAGCGGCGACGAGAAATAGTCGGCAATGCCCTTCTTGTCGCCTTCGGTGGTTGAGCCCAGCAGCCACATCAGCAGGAAGAACGCCATCATCGCGGTCACGAAGTCGGCATACGCGATCTTCCATGCGCCGCCATGGGGGGCATGGCCGCCCTTCTTGATCTTCTTGATGATGATCGGCTGGAGCTTCTTGGAATCGCCTGACATGGCGGGCTCCTACTTCTTGCCTTTAACGTGGCTTTCGAGCTCGCCGAAGGTCGGCCGATCACCCGAATACAACACCTTGCGCCCGAACTCGACCGCAACCTGCGGCGCATAGCCCTGCATGCTCGCGAGCAGCGTGGTCTTGATGCACTGCAACTCCTTCGAGGCATCTTCCATCTTCTGCTCCATCAGGCCGCCGAGCGGCTCGACGAAGGCGTAGGCCAGCAGGATGCCGAGGAAGGTACCGACCAGCGCCGAGCCGATCATCCCGCCCAGCACCGCCGGCGGCTGGCCGACCGAACCCATCGTGTTCACCACGCCCAGCACCGCCGCGACGATGCCGAACGCCGGCAGCCCGCCGGCGACGCGCGCAATCGCTGCGACGGCGGCGTGCTCTTCGTTGTGGTGGGTCTCAATCTCGCTGTCCATCAGGCTTTCGATCTCGTGGGCATTCAGGTTGCCCGAGACCATCATGCGCAGGTAGTCGGTGATGAACTCGACGACGTGGTGGTCGTTGCCGACGACCGCGTACTTCTGGAATATGGCCGAGCTGTGCGGCTCTTCCACGTCCTTCTCGATCGACATCAGGCCTTCCTTGCGCGCCTTCTGAAGAATGTCGTAGAGCAACGCCAGCAATTCCATGTAGCGCGCCTTGCTGAACTTGCTGCCCTTGAAGCACTTCCCCAGGCCGGCGAGCGTCGCCTTGATGACCTTCATCTGGTTGTTCGCCAGGAAGGCACCGGCCGCAGCGCCGAAGATGGTGATCATCTCGAACGGCAGCGCGTGCAGCACCACGCTGATGTTGCCACCGTGGAAGATGTACACCCCAAAGATGCAGACCATCGCAAGGGCCCAACCGACGAGAACAAACATGGTGTGAGGTCCGGGAATGCGGGCTCGGTGAGCCTTCGTTGACGCTTTATCGACGTCCGCGCTGCCGGCTTGAGCGCAAACCCGCACGGTCTGGCGACCAACCAAAAAAAACGGATCCCGAGGGACCCGCTTCAAAGACACCCGGGGGTGTCAGGAGGAGACAAGCAAGAAAACGGTGACGTTGATCGGTGTATCGGTTCGTCG
>JANYBE010000667.1 GCA_025360945.1 Rhizobacter sp.
CCGCCCATTGCGTGCCACCATTGGATTTCGACCTGCGCATGGGCTGGCCCGGACAGTGCCAGGGCAAACAGGCCTGATGCGAGGGCGAGTGTCATTGTTTTCATATCATCTCCGTGAATTGGGAAGGCGCAGGCTCGTGGCCGGCCCGGCAGTTTGCGTCCGTTTTGTGACAGCGGCGTTTATCGCCCCGATGACACGCCGCAGCAATCGGGATCAACCTCAGGGCCAAGCCAGTGGCGGCCGAGCGAGATTGGTGCGCTGCGGTACGATTCGCCCTTAAGTGCCAACGCGGACGCGCCTCGGCGTCCGGACCCCATGAACGCACCCGTTTCGCTGACTCAGATTGCTGCAGCCGCAGAAGGCGTGCAGGCCGCGCCGCGATTGCGCGAGATTCCGTACAACTACACCTCGTTCTCCGACCGCGAGATCGTGATCCGCTTGCTCGGTAGTCGCGCCTGGGAAGTGCTCTCGCGCCTGCGCGACGAGCGCCGCACGGGCCGTTCCGCGCGCATGCTGTACGAGGTGCTCGGCGACATCTGGGTCGTGCAGCGCAACCCGTACCTGCAGGACGACATGCTCGACAGTCCGCGCCGCCGCAAGCTGCTGATCGAGGCACTGCACCACCGGCTCGGCGAGGTCGAGAAGCGTCGCACGCCTGATGCGGACGCCGAGCGCGATACGGCGGTCGGCGAGTTGCTGAGGCTGGCGAGTGCGTCGGTGACGGCATTCGCCGAGCAGTTTGACGCGGTGGCCGAACTGCGCCGACGCACGGCCAAGGTGCTGGGCCGCGTCACGGGCAAGGACAACATCAAGTTCGACGGCCTCTCGCGCGTCTCGCACGTCACCGATGCGACCGACTGGCGCGTCGAGTACCCATTCGTCGTGCTGATGCCCGACACCGAGGCCGAGATGGCCGCACTGGTGAAGGGCTGCGTCGAGCTGGGTCTGACCATCATCCCGCGCGGCGGCGGAACCGGTTACACGGGCGGTGCGATCCCGCTGACATGGAACAGCGCGGTCATCAATACCGAGAAGCTCGAGGCGATGACCGAGGTCCAGATGCGCCGGCTGCCGGGTGTCGATCGCGAGGTCGCGACGATCTGGACCGAGGCCGGCGTCGTCACGCAGCGCGTTGCCGACGCGGCCGAACGTGGCGGCTTCGTGTTCGCGGTCGATCCCACATCGGCCGAGGCCTCGTGCATCGGCGGCAACATCGCGATGAACGCAGGCGGCAAGAAGGCCGTCCTGTGGGGCACGGCCCTGGACAACCTCGCGTCGTGGCGCATGGTCACGCCCGAAGCGAAGTGGCTCGAGGTCACGCGGCTCGACCACAACCTCGGCAAGATCCACGACGCGCCCGTGGCGAGTTTCGAGCTGCGCTACTTCGATGCGAGCGGCAAGACGCTGGAGCGCACCGAGCGACTCGACATTCCCGGCCGCACGTTTCGCAAGGAAGGCCTGGGCAAGGACGTCACCGACAAGTTCCTCGCCAGCCTGCCGGGCATCCAGAAGGAAGGCTGCGACGGCCTGATCACAAGCGCGCGCTGGGTCGTGCACAAGATGCCGGCGCACACGCGCACCGTGTGCCTGGAGTTCTTCGGCAACGCGAAGGACGCGGTGCCGAGCATCGTCGACATCAAGGACTACATGTTCGCACAGGCACGCGATGGTGGCGCGGTCCTCGCGGGCCTCGAGCACTTGGACGACCGCTATTTGCGGGCCGTCGGTTACGCGACCAAGAGCAAGCGCGGCGGGTTGCCGAAGATGGTGCTGTTCGGCGATATCGCCGGCGACGACGCGGATGCCGTGGCACGGGCGACCAGCGAAGTCGTGCGCCTCGCGAACGGCCGCGCCGGCGAAGGTTTCATCGCGGTGAGTGCCGAGGCACGCAAGAAGTTCTGGCTCGACCGCAAGCGCACTGCCGCGATCAGCAAGCACACGAACGCGTTCAAGGTGAACGAGGACGTGGTGATCCCGCTGCCGCGCATGGGCGAGTACACCGAGGGCATCGAGCGCCTTAACGTCGAGCTGAGCCTGCGCAACAAGCTCGCACTGGTCGGGGCGCTCGAGGCCTTCTTCGAGAAGGGCAACCTGCCGCTGGGCAAGGGTGACGACGCGGGCGAGATCGCGTCGGCCGAGTTGCTCGAGGACCGCGTGCAGCAGGGCTTGGCCGTGTTGCGCGAAACGGGCGAACTGTGGCAGCGCTGGCTGACCAACCTCGACGTGATGCAGCCCGACACTGGCCGCAGCTTCTTCACCGATCTGCAGGACCACACGTTGCGCGCGTCGTGGAAGACGCAGATCCGCGCGAAGCTGCAGGACATTTTCGCCGGCGCCGCCCTCAAACCCGTTGTCGACGAATGCCAGAAGATCCACGCCCAGGTGCTGAAGGGCCGCGTATGGATTGCGCTGCACATGCACGCGGGCGACGGCAATGTGCACACCAACATCCCAGTGAACTCGGATTACTACGAGATGTTGCAGACCGCGCACGAAGCGGTCGCGCGCATCATGAAGCTGGCGCGCAGCCTGGACGGCGTGATTTCGGGTGAACATGGCATCGGCATCACCAAGCTTGAGTTCCTGACCGACGACGAGGTCAAGGACTTCACCGACTACAAGAGAAAAGTCGATCCGGAAGGCCGCTTCAACAAGGGCAAGCTGCTGCGCGATGGTGGCCCGAAGGCCGACCTGACCAACGCCTACACGCCGAGCTTCGGCCTGATGGGCCACGAGTCGCTGATCATGCAGCGCAGCGACATCGGTGAGATCGCGAACTCGGTGAAAGACTGCCTGCGCTGCGGCAAGTGCAAGCCGGTCTGCGCGACCCACGTGCCGCGCGCGAATCTGCTGTACAGCCCGCGCAACAAGATCCTTGCGACCTCGCTGCTGGTCGAGGCGTTTCTCTACGAAGAGCAGACGCGCCGCGGCGTGTCGATCAAGCACTGGGAAGAGTTCGAGGACGTGGCCGACCACTGCACCGTCTGCCACAAGTGTCTGAGCCCGTGCCCGGTCAACATCGACTTCGGCGATGTGTCGATGAACATGCGCAACCTGTTGACCAAGATGGGCAAGAAGAGCTTCCGCCCGGGCAACAAGATGGCGATGATGTTCCTGAACGCGACCAACCCCGAGACCATCAAAATGTTGCGTGTCGGCATGGTCGATGTCGGGTTCAAGGTGCAGCGCATCGCGAACAAGCTGCTGCGCGGCCTCGCGAACGCGCAGACGGGCGCGCCGCGTTCGACGGTGGGTGCTGCGCCGATCAAGGAACAGGTCATCCACTTCATCAACAAGAAGATGCCGGGCGGTTTGCCCAAGAAGACGGCGCGCGCGCTGCTGGACATCGAGGATAAGGACTACGTCCCGATCATCCGCAACCCGCAGACGACGACGAGCGAGTCCGAGGCGGTGTTCTACTTTCCGGGTTGCGGCTCGGAGCGGCTGTTCTCCCAAGTGGGCCTTGCGACGCAGGCGATGCTGTGGCACGCGGGCGTGCAGACGGTGCTGCCGCCAGGCTATCTGTGCTGCGGCTACCCGCAGCGCGGCTCGGGTCAGTTCGACAAGGCCGAGAAGATGATCACCGACAACCGCGTGCTGTTCCATCGGGTGGCCAATACGCTGAACTACCTCGACATTAAGACCGTCGTCGTGAGTTGCGGCACCTGCTACGACCAGCTGCAGGGCTACCAGTTCGACAAGATCTTCCCCGGCTGCCGAATCATCGACATTCACGAGTACCTGCTCGAGAAGGGCATCACGCTGGGTGCGGCATCGGGTGGTGGGTATCTTTACCACGACCCCTGCCACACGCCAATGAAGCTGCAGGAGCCGATGAAGACGGTCAAGGCCCTCATCGGCCCGAACGTGCTCGAGAGCAAGCGCTGCTGCGGTGAGAGCGGCACGCTGGGTGTGACGCGGCCCGACATCTCCACGCAGGTGCGCTTCCGTAAGGAAGAGGAGCTGCGCAAGGACGAGGCTGCGCTGCGCGCGACCGGAGCCGTCGCACAGACCGGCCCGGTGAAAATCCTGACCTCGTGCCCGAGCTGTCTGCAGGGACTGAGTCGCTACACCGGTGACCTGACGAATGGGCTCCTGGAGGCCGACTACATCGTCGTCGAGATGGCGAACCAGATCCTCGGCCCCGCCTGGATGCCCGACTATGTCGAGCGTGCGAATAGGGGTGGAATCGAGCGCGTGTTGGTGTAGCGCGCCAAGGCGCCGGGTCTGCCGAATATTCCGGCGTGCCTCCCGCGATCTTGCGAGACGCGGCCTTCCTCAACGAGATCGACGAGTCCTGTCAAGCTTGTAACAAGTGACTGCTTGGAGAGGCGATATTTGACGGCGCCTGCGGCTTGTCAGCCCTGAAGGCGCTTGAACGCACCTGGCGCGTGTCTTGCGGCGAAGAGGTTGACTGAAAACCGATCGACGACTTGTAACAACAATCGCGTCGCGTCTTGGTTACGATTCGTTTGAAGCGCAGGGGCACCCTTACATTGGTGCGACGGTTGTTACCGAATCTGAATCAAGTTGCGGCTGTCTTTATGGGCAACTCGCCTAGCCTATGCCGCAGTTTCTGTGTTTCTCCCAAGAGATTTTGGAAAGCTGCTGGCAGCGAGCGCAGTGGACTGCAGGTGATCGCGTGCCTCGTCCGTGTCGGTTTGACTCTCGAGCACCTGCACGAGCCTTCGCCAGCTGCGATCTCTTGTTCCGACGGTAAATGATCTTCCCTTCCGGGCCCGCTCGGATACCCAACATGCTGCATCCGACCAAGTTCTCCCCCGCCCGCTTGCCCAGGACCCTGCCTCTCCTGATGGTTACCGCCATGCTCTGCGCGTGCGGAGGGGGGACTGCAGACGTTGCAAGCTCCGTCGGAACGACGTCTCCTGCGCCCGTGCTGTCACCTTCGCCGGCACCTTCGCCGGCACCAGCACCGGCGCCCTCGCCGGCACCTTCGCCGGCACCGGCGCCCTCGCCGGCACCTTCACCTTCGCCGGCACCTGCACCAGCTCCCAGTGCTCCCGGAAGTGCGACGCTGGCATGGGCGCCACCGGCGACCGATGCGAATGGAAGTACTGTGGATCCGCTTTCCGGCTACCGCATTTATTACGGGACGGCCCCAGGCGTCTACGTCAGTAGCG
>JANYBE010000024.1 GCA_025360945.1 Rhizobacter sp.
GCCAAGGTCTGGGAGTGGAAGCAGGAGTCGGGCGCCACGATCACGCAGCAGATGCGTCGCATGGGCGCGAGCGTGGACTGGTCGCACGAGTACTTCACAATGGACGAGAAGCTCTCGACGGTCGTCACCGACACGTTCGTGCAGCTGCACGAGCAGGGGCTGATCTACCGCGGCAAGCGGCTGGTGAACTGGGATCCGGTGCTGAAGTCCGCGGTGTCCGACCTCGAGGTCGTGAGCGTCGAGCGCAACGGCTTCATGTGGCACATCCTGTACCCGTTCAGCAACGGGCCGATCGATGGTGTGCGCGGCATGCACATCGCGACGACGCGGCCCGAGACGATGATGGCCGACGGCGCGCTGTGCGTGCATCCGGACGACGAACGCTACCAGCATCTGATCGGCAAGTTCGTGGACCTGCCGCTGTGCGACCGGCGCATCCCGATCATCGCCGACGACTTCGTCGACCGTGAGTTCGGCTCGGGCTGCGTGAAGATCACCGGTGCGCACGACTTCAACGACTACGCCTGCGCGCAGCGGCACAGCCTGCCGATGATCACGATTTTCACGCTCGACGCGAAGATCAACGACAACGGTCCCGTGGCCTACCGCGGGCTGGACCGCTACGACGCACGCAAGGCCGTGCTGCGCGATCTCGAAGCGCAGGGCCTGCTCGAGAAGGCGGTGCCACACAAGAACATGGTGCCGGTGTGCGAGCGCACCGGTGAAGTGGTCGAGCCGATGCTGACCGATCAGTGGTTCGTCGCAGTGAGCAAGACGGCGCCGGACGGCAAGAGCATCGCGCAGAAGGCGATCGATGTGGTCGCGTCCGGCGAAGTGAAATTCGTGCCCGAAAATTGGGTCAGCACCTACGACCAGTGGATGAACAACATTCAGGACTGGTGCATCAGCCGCCAGCTCTGGTGGGGCCACCAGATCCCGGCGTGGTACGGCAGTGGCGGCGAAGTATTCGTCGGCCGCGACGAGACTGAGGCGCGCGCGCGGGCGACGACCGCCGGCTACGCCGGCGCGCTCACGCGCGACGAAGACGTGCTCGACACCTGGTTCTCGTCGGCGCTGGTGCCATTCTCGACGCTGGGCTGGCCCGAACAGACGAAGGAGATGGAGCTGTTCCTGCCCTCCAGCGTGCTCGTCACAGGCTACGAAATCATCTTCTTCTGGGTTGCGCGCATGATCATGCTGACGACCCACTTCACCGGCCGCGTGCCGTTCCGCACCGTGTACATCCACGGCATGGTGCGCGACAGCGAAGGCAAGAAGATGAGCAAGTCCGAGGGCAACGTGATCGACCCGGTGGACCTGATCCAGGGCGTCGACCTCGACACGCTGGTGCGCAAGTCCACGGTCGGCCTGCGCCGGCCCGAGACGGCCCCCAAGGTCGCGGCGCGTGTTCAGCGCGAATTCCCCGGGGGCATGCCGGCGTATGGCGCCGACGCGCTGCGCTTCACGATGGCCTCGTACGCGAGCCTGGGCCGCAACATCAACTTCGACACCAAGCGCTGCGAGGGCTACCGCAATTTCTGCAACAAGCTCTGGAACGCAAGCAAGTTCGTGCTGATGAACTGCGAGGCGCAGGACTGCGGGCTGCAGGAGCACACCAAGGCCGAGTGCGCGCCGGGCGGTCCGTTCCACGGCTACCTGAACTTCAGCCGGGCCGACAAGTGGATCACGGGAGAGCTGCAGCGCGTCGAGGCCGTGGTCGAACAGGGCTTCGCCGACTACCGGCTCGACAATGTCGCGAACGCGATCTACTCGTTCGTGTGGGACGAGTACTGCGACTGGTACATCGAGATCGCGAAGGTGCAAATCCAGTCAGGCACCGAAGCACAGCAACGCGCGACGCGTCGCACGCTGATCCGCGTGCTCGAGACGGTGCTGCGGCTGATGCACCCGATCATGCCGTTCATCACCGCCGAGCTGTGGGAGTCGGTCGCGCCTGTGGCAGGCCGCAAGGCCGAGGGCGCGAGCATCGTGATGGCCGCGTATCCCAAGGCGCAGCTCGATCGGGTCGATCTCGAGGCCGATGCATGGGTCGCCAAGCTTAAAGTCGTCGTCGGCACTTGCCGCGCGCTGCGCAGCGAGATGAACCTGGCGCCGGCCGCGCGCGTGCCGCTCTACGTGACCGGCGATGGCGCGTTCGTCGCGCAGACCACCCCGGTGCTGACGGCGCTTGCGCGCCTGTCCGAGGTGAAGCAATTCGATAGCGACGCCGCTTTCGCCCAGGCGACAAGCAACGCCGCCGTCGCGGTGCAGGGCGAGTCACGCCTAGCGCTGTTCGTCGAGGTCGATGTGGCGGCCGAGACCGAACGCCTGGGCAAGGAGATCGCACGGCTGCAAGGCGAACTCACGAAGGCAACTGCTAAGCTCGGCAACGAGAGTTTCGTGGCGCGCGCGCCCGCGCAGGTGGTCGCTCAGGAGCGCCAGCGCATCGCCGATTTCACGGCGACAGTGGCTCGACTGCAAGATCAGTTGGCTCGCCTGCGGCCGTCGCCTTGAAGGCCTGGGCCGACGGCGGTGCCGCGCCGATCAATTCGTCAATGCGCCGCGCCACCGCCCACGCGCTGCGCAGTCGCGACTCGCGCGTCGTGCTGGCCACACGCGGCGTGATCTGCAGATTCTCGATGCCATAGAGCGGTCGACCCTCGTCGAGCGAGCCAGGTTCCAGGCTGTCCAGCCAGACCGCGGCGATGCGCCCGCTGGTCAGGCCTTCGGCCAGCGAGGCCTCGTCGAACAGACCCGAGTGGGCGATGCTGACGATGACCTGATTGGGCTTGCTGAACGGGAGGAAGCGCTCGCCAAGCAAGCCGCGATAACGGCTGAAATAGCTCAGCTGCACGCACACCGCATCGGATTGCTCGAGCAGTTCGCGCAAGCCCAGCGGCTTGACCTTCCAGCGCTCAAACACGTTGTCGCTCGCGTGCAGGGCCGGGTCGTAGCCGACCATCTTCGAGCCGAAGCCGGCGAGCATCTGAGTCATCGAGCGCGCGGCCGGCGCCATGCCGACCAGGCCGACGGTGGCGCTGCCGAGCTCGCGGCCGACCAGCATGCCGTCGGAGCCGATCACCGGCACGCGTCGCAGCAACGAGAGCAGCGCGCCAATCATGAATTCGGCCTCGGCCTGCGCGGTCGCTGTGAGGCCGCGCACGACCTCGACACGAGCACGGGCGCAGGCATCCGCGTCGATGTTCTCGGCTCCGGCGCTGACGCGGCCGACGGCGCGCAGCACCGGCGCGTAGTGAAGCGCCTGCGCGTCGATCGTGACCGGAGGGGGCACGATCATCGCGCGAACGTTGTACAGCGCCTGCCGGAACGCGCGCGGGTCAGTGGCCAGCTCGGGCGCATAGCGCACTGCATAGCGCGCCTCGAGCCACTGCATGACCTCGGCTTCGAGCGGTTCGATGATCAGCAGATCCATGCGCTTTTGGGCGGTTTCGGGGCGTGGTTCGGCGAACTCAAAAGCGGTTCACCCAAACGGCCATGCCAGAATGAGGCCGACCGAACTGACGAGCAAAGAGGATTGTAAGCAAATGTTAGTCACGAAAGCGATCTTTCCTGTGGCGGGCTTGGGCACCCGTTTTCTGCCTGCCACGAAGGCCCAGCCCAAAGAGATGTTGCCCGTTGTCGATAAGCCGCTGATCCAGTACGCCGTCGAAGAAGCTTACGCCGCCGGCGTGCGCGAGATGATTTTCGTGACCGGCCGCCACAAGCGCCCGATCGAAGATCACTTTGACATGACTTTCGAGCTGGAGGTAGCCCTCGAACAAGCGGGTAAGCAAGAGCTGCTGGACGTGGTACGCAGCGTGAAGCCCGACGACATGGAGTGCATTTACGTGCGCCAGCCGCAGGCGTTGGGTCTGGGTCACGCCGTGCTATGTGGCCAGCGACTGGTGGGCAACAATCCGTTCGCCGTGCTGCTGGCCGACGATCTGATGGTGGGCGAGACGCCGATCCTGAAGCAAATGGTCGAGCAGTACGCCGAGTGGCGAGTCTCGATCCTGGCGGTGCAGGAGGTCGAGGCCGAACAAACGCGCCGCTATGGCATCGTCGAGGGCACGCCGATCAACGACCACCTGATGGACGTGAGCCGCATCGTCGAGAAGCCCGCGCCCGAAGAGACCTCCTCGCGCCTGGGTGTGGCCGGCCGCTACATCCTGACGCCTGGCGTGTTCCACGAGATCGCCAATCAGCCGCGCGGCGTGGGCGGCGAGATCCAGCTTACCGACGGCATCGCCGGTCTGCTTCGGCGCGAAAAGGTGTTCGCCTATCGATACAAGGGCAAGCGTTACGACTGCGGCAGCAAGGAATGCTTTTTGCAGGCCAATGTCGAACTTGCGCTGGCGCACCCGCTGCTCTGCCCGGGCTTTCGCGCCTACCTGAAATCAGTGCAGATATGACGCCCGAAGCGCGCTAGCGTCGGCGCAGGAAGTGAATGAACTCGTCGTTGCTACTTTCCTGCTCGACCAGCTCGTTGCCGGTCTGGCGTGCGAAAGCCTGAAAGTCACGCATCGAGCCCGGGTCGGTCGCGACGACCTTCAGCACCTCGCCGCTGCGCATGTCGGCCAGCGCTTTCTTGGCCTTCAGAATGGGCAGCGGGCAGTTCAGGCCCCGGGTGTCGAGTTCTTTGTGGGCATTCATTGCGGTCCTCGTGATGGCCCAATTCTAGGTGGCTTCCATCGGAGGCCGCGGCGGCAATTCAACCCATTGCGGCGCGATGCCGCGCGCGGTGAGCCAGTCGGCCACCGCATAGCCGGTGCCGGCGCGCCAGCACTTGATGTCCTCAGGCCGGTAGAGCCGGTACTCGGCAAGTTCAGGCGACAGCACGATCTCGCCACGCGCGACGACGTGGTATGCGACGATGATCTGGTTCATGCGCTGGAAGTCGTACACGCCGACCAGCTTGAGCAAGTCCACTATCAGGTTGGTTTCTTCCTTGACCTCGCGCGTGATGCCTTCTTCGGGCGTCTCACCCGCCTCCATGAAGCCGGTGATCAGCGCGAACATTCGGCCCTGCCACGCGGCATTGCGCGCGAGTAGCACCATGCCATTGCAATCGGGCATCTCGATGATCGCCGCGAGCACCGGCGTCGGGTTGTTCCAGTGCGTCCAGTCGCAGGCCATGCAACGCAGCCGCGCCTTCTCGCCGCCGTCTTCCATCTTCGCGAGCAGCTGCAGCTCGGTGGCGCAGTTCGGGCAGTAGTTGAACGCGTGACTCATGCCGGAAACACGCCGGTGGACAGGTAGCGATCGCCGCGATCGCAGACAACGAAGACGATGGTGGCGTTCTCGACCGCCTTCGCCACCTGCAACGCGACCCAACAAGCGCCTGCTGCCGAGATGCCGGCGAACAGGCCTTCCTCGGCCGCCATGCGGCGCGCCATCTCCTCGGCGTCGGCCTGGCTCACGTAGATCATCTCGTCGATGAAGGTCGGGTCGTAGATCTTGGGCAGGTAGGCCTCGGGCCATTTGCGAATGCCAGGGATGCGCGAGCCTTCGCTGGGCTGCGCGCCGATCACGCGCACCGCCGCGCTCTGCTCCTTCAGATAGCGCGAAGTGCCGGTGATCGTGCCGGTCGTGCCCATTGCGCTGACGAAGTGCGTGACTCTTCCAGCGGTGTCACGCCAGATCTCGGGGCCGGTCGTCTCGTAGTGGATGCGTGGGTTGTCGGCGTTCGCGAACTGATCCAGCACGCGGCCCTTGCCATCGCGATGCATCTGATCGGCCAGATCACGTGCATGCTCCATGCCGCCCGAGCGCGGTGTCAGGATCAACTCGGCGCCGAAGGCCTTCATGGTCTGCGCGCGCTCGACGCTCAGGTCCTCCGGCATGATCAGCAGCATGCGGTAGCCGCGGATCGCCGCGGCCATCGCCAGCGCGATGCCGGTGTTGCCCGAGGTCGCCTCGATCAGCGTGTCGCCGGGCTTGATGTCGCCGCGCTCCTCGGCGCGCCGGATCATGCTGATCGCGGGCCGGTCCTTCACCGAGCCGGCCGGGTTGTTGCCCTCGAGCTTGCCGAGAATGACGTTTCCGCGCTTGTCGTTGTCGATGCCGTGGATGCGCACCAGGCGCACCAGCGGCGTGTTGCCGATGACGTCTTCGACGGTCTTGTATTTGGGGGCGGTCTTGGATCGGGACGGGGCGCTCATGGACTCTCCTCGCCGCGATTCTCGCAGGCCTCGGATGAGCGCGCTGGGTACGGGGTTCTGGTGCCTCGGGTCGGAATCGAACCGACACTCCTTGCGGAACGGGATTTTGAGAGCAAAGCGCCAACTTTTCCCTTTCTAAATCAATGGCGTACGCGACCCGATTAGACACTTTGCAAGAACGTTGCAAACTCTGGCGCTATTGGAACCACTTGATTCATCGCGGGGCGCAGGGACCTCCAACGCGGGCGCAAGGCACGAGCGCCGTGCGAGATGGCGTTTGACTTACTATGTAAGGCAAACTAAAATACAGGTGGTTGAATTTCACTGGAGTCACCATGTCGACGCTGTTGGTGTCATCAAAGGGGCAGATCGTATTGCCTGCGGAGCTGCGCCGCCGCTTGGGCATGGGCGCTGGCGCAAGAATCGAAGTGTTCGAAGAGGCGGACGGCCTGAAGTTGCGTCTGGTCCGGTCTGTCGCGACTTCGAAAGTGACGGAATTGGCTGGTTTGGTCACTGCCAACAAGCGGGGCGCACCGCGTCACCTCGAAGACTTCGATCCGGCCTCTGTGTTGCACCGTTCGCGTTTGCACAAGACATGAAAGCGCTGGACACCAATGTGTTGGCCAGGTTCTTCGTCGATGACCCCGACGACGCGCAAGCCAAGAAACAGCGGCCAGCGGCAGTCGCGGCGTTGTCCGATCGGACATTCGTTTCGGTCACCGTCATTTTGGAATTCGAATGGGTGATGCGTGGGTTCTATGAACTCTCGCGCAAGGACATCGGCAAGGTTCTCAGGGCCCTGATGAGCATTGAACACGTGACCGTCGAGGACCGTGACGCTGTCTTGATCGCACTCGACGCGCTTGACAAGGGCTTGGACTTCGCCGATGCATTGCATATCGCCCGAAGCGGGCGCGCTACAGCGTTTGTCACCTTTGATCAACGTCTGGCAAAGAGAGCAGCGAGCCTTGCACTGACCCCAACTGTTGAACTGCTGAACTGAGCACGCCACACGCTGGGGCATAGCACCCTCAAGCATCCGATCGGCCGCCAAACATTGCGCATCCTGAATGCGTTCACATGGGCCCGTGCGCAATGGTCTTCTGGTGCCTCGGGTAGCCGTTCCATCGGCGCCGCCCCGGTCCAACGGGTCTTGCGGGACTCAATGCCTCTTGGGTGCAACGCGAAGCGCGGGGACTTTGCGCTTCACCGAGCCGGACGCATTGCGGTTTTATCCTGTAAGGGTACTCTGGTGGAGTTCCGGTCATTGGCCGAAACTGTCCACCGAGGCGTCAACTGCGCGCGGGACGGGACTTGACGCGCATCCTGGTCAATCATCAGTCCGTCTCGCTGCCCAGACCAGAGCAGTCGACATAGGCATGCGCGAAACGTTGGCATGATGGACCGTTGCTGAAATCGGTGGAATTTCCTGCACGGCGTAGCGCGACATTAGAGCCTTCCTTGAAGAATGGATCGCGCGGAAAGTGGTACGGCGCCGGAGCGAATCGCGGCAACAAAAGAAGGCCGCCGTAGCTGCTTTCAGTTGCTCTTTGCGGGCTCCATGCCGCTTGCTTGATTGCCTCAGAGGCCTTCTCGGAAGCTAGAAACGCAATGAGTCGCCTCGATGCCTCCACTTCGTTGGAATCCGTCACTATCGCCGCAGAGAACACGGACATGAATTGAACCTCCGAAGGGATCGCCCCGACCAATTCGACGCCCGATGCATGAAGAATTTCGCTGACCGGCTGAAGCGCAAGTTCCACATCTCCGGCACCGACCATCGAGAGAGATTCACCAAATCGAGTCGAGACCTTGACGGCTTTGCTGTCGACTCCAAGCCGTGGAAACAGTGTGGTGGTCAAATAGACGCCGGTGGTGCTGGCCACGATGATGGACCTTGCGTTCAGCAGCGTTTGCTTGAAGGCGTCGACGGTGCTGATGTCCGGCTGGGGTGCTCCAGCACGCACGGCCAGACCCAGGGGCGATTGTGCCAAATCGATGTCGGTTCCCGCGACGATCCGGCCTTCTGCAATGAGGTCGTTGAGGCCCTCCCTGGACATAATGACCATGTCCGCAGGGACGCCACGCCGAAGCTGCGCTGCAATCGTCTGTGGTCCGGTGCCTTGTGACGAGCCTGAGCCGGTGATTACCGCAATACCGGTCTCCAGCTCAAACTGCGGCAACGCATTCTGAAAGGCGGTCGCGAAGCCGCCAGACATGACGACTTTCACCTGAGCCAGCGCCTGGGTTGAGCACAGAACCGCCGCAACAAAAAGGCTGCTATAGAAAAGGGCGCGCCGTGCACGGATGAAGTGAGCAGTTTTCATGATTCGTCCTCGTTCGTCGGCGTGAGATCGCGGTCGCTCGCTTCTGCGTCGCGTCGTCTTCTTGACCGTAGCCGACGGCGTTCTGACTCCCGCAAAGCTCGCCAGCGACAGCCACGACGGTCCATCGTGCAACGTCCAGTGAGCCGCCGCACGCCCCCAGCCTGACGAGCAAAATTCTAGGCGCATTGCTCTGCTTTTGGGGGACATGCGCCAGGCAGTGCGCTCCTTGCCGGGACCCGCCGCGTCAACGTGAGACTCTCGCGCGAAACGATAGTCGACTTGACCGTCACAGAAAAGGGTGAATTTCAAGCACGGCGTCGCGCGACATAAAAGCCATTTTTGCAGAAAGGATCGCGCGGAAGCGACATGGCACGGGAGCGAATCGCAGCGACAAAAAAGCAGCTGTCGCTGCATCTTGTTGGTGCCTCGGGTCGGAATCGAACCGACACTCCTTGCGGAACGGGATTTTGAGTCCCGCGCGTCTACCGATTTCGCCACCGAGGCCGGTGCTGTAGAGGGCGCGATTCTGCCACAGGCGCGGACCTTGAAATCGGGACGACACCCCCGACCCTTAGACTCGGCCTTCCCGCCGCCCAACCGGACCCGTGCATGCCGCCCCTTCCATTCGTCACTCAGGCTCTGCTGCTGATCAACGTCGCGCTGTTCTGCCTCGACTTCCTCCTGAGCGGGTTGCTCACGCACTGGTTTGCCCTCTACCCGCTCGGTCACGGGTTCTTGCCATGGCAGGTCGTGACCTACGCTTTCCTGCATTTCGGCGGAGTGCACCTGCTGTTCAACATGCTCATGCTGTGGATGTTCGGCGGCGACGTCGAGCTGCGCTGGGGACCACGCAAGTATCTGCAGCTCTATTTCGTCAGCCTGCTCGTGGCAGCGCTCGCGCAGCTGATTCTCGCGCCGCTGTTCGGTTCGGGCGCGGCCACGATCGGCGCCTCGGGCGCGCTGTACGGCCTGCTCGTCGCCTTTGCGATGACTGACCCGGATCGCATGGTGATGATGCTGATCCCGCCGATACCAATGAAGGCACGCACGATGGCGATCGTCTATGGAGCGCTGGAGCTCTACGTGCTGCTGCCGCCGTTCTTTCCGGGTGTCGGTTTCCTGAACTACCTGATGGGCAGCGTGGCGCACTTCGCGCACCTGGGCGGCATGCTCGGCGGCTTCCTGGTGCTGCGCTACTGGCGCCGCCAGCCGCCGTTCGCGCGGCGACGGCGCTGACCCATCACAACATCTTGGTCGCCTTCAAGTAGCGCTCGACATCGCGGTAGCTGGCGTCCTCGCCGGCGTATTTGACGACATTGCGCACGGTGCGAAGCCATTCCAGCGTCGAGGGCTGAGCCTGGCCCAGCGCGGCTTCGAAGTCGGCCATCGTGAGCGCGCGCTCGGTGCCCGAGGCCAAGGCGTCCGACAGGGCCGATTCCTTGGCCATCTCGATCAAGCCATCGATATCGGCGCCCGAAAAATGCGCGGTACGCTGCGCGACAAGGTTCAGATCGAAGTCCTGGACCGGCACGCCCGTCAGCTTGATGTCCAGCATCGCCCGGCGCGCGGCGGCATCGGGCGGCGGGACGAAGATCTGGCGCGAAAACCGACCCGGCCGGCGCATCGCCGGGTCGACGTCCCAGGGCATGTTGGTTGCGGCGAGCACCAGCACACCGCGGTTCTCACGGCCCACGCCGTCGAGCTGCGAGAGGAACTCGTTGACCACGGTGCGCGCGCTCGAACTGCCAGCCTTCGAGCGCGAATAGGCGAGCGCGTCGAGCTCGTCGAAGAACAGCACACAGGGCTGTTCGGCACGCGCCTTCGCGAACACCGCGGCCAGGTTGCGCTCGCTCTCGCCCATCCACATGTTCAGAATGTCTGAGATGCCGATCGACACGAAGTTCG
>JANYBE010000055.1 GCA_025360945.1 Rhizobacter sp.
CTCGAACCGCGACGCGATCATCGCGATGTACGCGCCCGGCGTGGTTGTTAAACGCGACGCAGGGGCTGATGACGTCGATCAGCGCCGCGCCGCGGTGCGAGAGTGCACCCTTGATCAGCGGCACCAGCTGTTGCTTGTCGCCCGAGAAGCTGCGCGCCACGTAGCTCGCGCCGAGCTGCAACGCCATCGCGACCAGGTCAATCGCGGTGTCGGTGTTGACAACACCCTTCTTGCTCTTGCTGCCTTGGTCTGCGGTCGCCGAGAACTGGCCCTTGGTCAGGCCGTAGACGCCGTTGTTTTCGACGATGTAGGTCATGTTCACGCCACGCCGCATTGCGTGCGCGAACTGGCCCAGGCCGATGCTCGCGGAGTCGCCATCGCCGCTGACACCGAGGTACAGCAGCTCGCGGTTCGCCAGGTTCGCGCCAGTCAGTACCGAGGGCATGCGGCCGTGTACGGTGTTGAAGCCGTGAGAGTTGCCGAGAAAATAGTCGGGTGTCTTCGACGAGCACCCGATACCCGAGAGCTTGGCGACGCGATGCGGCTCGATGTCGAGCTCCCAGCAGGCCTGGATGAGCGCGGCCGAGATCGAGTCGTGGCCGCAACCGGCGCACAGCGTCGAGACGCGTCCTTCGTAGTCACGACGCGTGAAACCGCGCGCGTTCTTCGGCAGCGTCGGGTGGTGCAGCTTCGGCTTGGCGAGGTATGTCATGCCGCTTGCCCCTTCTTGATCGGCGACACCTTGTGCGCGGCAATGTGCTTGGCGATCGCCGCGGTGATGAAGCGCGCGGTGATCGGCGTCCCGTCGTAGTGCAGGATCGGCTCGAGCTTGGCGGGATTCACTTCCTGCTCGGTCGTGATCAGCGTGCGCAGCTGAGCGTCGCGATTCTGCTCGACGACGAACACCGTCTCGTGCGCGGCGATGAACTTGTCGACCGTGGCGCTGAAAGGGAACGCGCGGATGCGCAGCGTGTCCACCAGGATGCCTTGCCCTTTCAGATCTTCGAACGCCTCGTTCATTGCCGGGCTGGTCGAGCCGTAGTAGATGACGCCGAAACGCGTCGGCTTGGCGCCAGCGCGCACGATCGGCTGCGGCACCAGCTCCTTCGCGGTCTCGAACTTGGTCAGTAGCCGCTGCACGTTGTAAATGTAGTCGGGCCCCGCCTCGGAGTAGCGCGCGTAAGCGTCCCGCGTCGTGCCGCGCGTGAAGTACGCGCCCTTGTCCGGGTGCGTGCCGGGGTAGGTGCGGTACGGGATGCCGTCGCCGTCGACATCGAGGTAGCGGCCAAATTCCTTGCCCGCGTCGAGGTCGGCAGCGGTCATGACCTTGCCTCGGTCGAGCTGCTTTTTGTCGCTCCACACAAGTGGGTCGCACAGCCGGTGGTTCATGCCGATGTCGAGGTCAGTCATGAGAAAGATCGGCGTCTGCAGACGGTCGGCGAGGTCGAGGCAGGCTGCGCCGAACTCGAAGCATTCCTTCGGATCTTCGGGGAACAGCAGCACGTGCTTGGTGTCGCCGTCGAGGCGTAGGCGCAGCTGATCACGTCGGCCTGCTGCGTGCGCGTCGGCATGCCGGTGGACGGTCCGCCGCGCTGCACGTTAATGATGGTGACCGGGATCTCGGCGAAGTACGCAAGGCCGATGAACTCGGTCATCAGCGACACGCCTGGCCCCGAGGTGCAAGTGAACGCCCGCGCGCCGTTCCAGCCCGCACCGGTGACGATGCCGATCGAAGCGATCTCGTCCTCGGCCTGCACGATCGCGAACTTGTTCTTGCCGCTGACCTTGTCCACGCGCAGCTTCGAGCAGTATTTCTGGAACGCCTCGGCCACCGACGAGCTCGGTGTGATCGGATACCACGCGCACACCGTCGCTCCGCCGTACACGCAGCCGAGCGCGGCGGCGGCGTTGCCTTCCATGAAGATGCGTTGGCCGACCGCATCGCGGCGCTCGATCTTCAGGCCGAGCACGTCGCCGAGGTATTCCTTGCCGTGGTGCAGCCCCATCATGAACGCATCGAGGTTCGGCTGGATCAGCTTGGCCTTGCCCTTGTACTGCTCGCCGAGCAAGGTCGCGATCACCTCGGGCTCGATGCCGAGCATCGCGGCGAGAACGCCGACGTAGACGATGTTCTTCAGCAGCAGGCGTTCGCGCGGATCGGTGTAGCGAGTCGCGCACAGGTCGGTCAGCGGCACGCCAAGGACGTGGATGTCGTCGCGGAACTTGCCCGCCTGCATCGGCTTGGAGCTGTCGTACATCAGGTAGCCGCCCGGCTCGATCTCGGCAATGTCCTGGGCCCAGGTCTGCGGGTTCATCGCGACCATCAGGTCGACGCCGCCGCGTCGGCCGAGCCAGCCCCTTTCGTTGACGCGCACCTCGTACCAGGTCGGCAGTCCCTGGATGTTGCTCGGGAAAATGTTGCGCGGGCTCA
>JANYBE010000058.1 GCA_025360945.1 Rhizobacter sp.
TCGGCGATCGTGCTGTCCACGCGGATTCAGCGCTGACCGCAGAATCGTGCCAACCCATCCGACCCTTGCGTGAGGTTTGTCATGCGCCGTTCGTTCATCGCTGCCATCGCCGCTATGCCGCTGTTCGCCGCTGCGCAAGAAGCGGCCAAGCCAACCCGCGTCGTCGTCCAGGTCAGCGAGGCCGACCCGGTGCGCTGGAACCTGGTGCTGAACAACGTCAAGAACCTGCAGGATGATCTGGGTGCGGACAAGGTCACGATCGAGGTCGTTGCCTATGGTCCGGGCATCGGAATGCTGAAGTTCGATGCGCCCACGAATTCGCGCGTCTCCGACACGATCAAGAGCGGGGTGGCGATCCAGGCGTGTGAGAACACGATGCGCAACCAGCAGTTGGTGCGGGCCGACATGCACCCGGGCGTCAGCTATGTCACGGCCGGCGTGGTGCAGATCGTGCGTCGCCAGGAGCAAGGCTGGGCCTACCTGCGCCCCTGAGCGCGGCGCCGGGGCAGGATTCAAGTCGACCCCGTCGCCGCCGATATTCCCAACAAGCCGCGCCGGCCTCTTGCCGCCGTGCTGTTCCGGGATGAATGCAGCAGTTGCCAGCAAAGATCTGATCGAAGTCGTGGACTTGCGCGTCGGCATGTTCATTCATCTTGACATGGGATGGATGTCGCACCCCTTCCCGCTTGGCAGTTTCAAGATCACCAATGCCGAGCAGATCGCCACGATCCGCTCGCTCGGGGTTCGGCGCCTGCGCTGGAGCCCGGCACAAAGCGACGGGTCTGGCGACGACACCGCTGGCCTGGGCCACGCCACCGATTTCGACCGGCTCGAGCCGGGCGCCGACGCTGCGCCAATGCCTGCGGCCGAGGCCGCGCCGCCCGAGGTCCAGTCCCCCGAAGTCATCGCCCGCAACCGGCACAAGCGCGCGCTCGGCGAACAGCGCGCGGCGCAGCTGCTGTGCGAGCGCCAGTTCGCCGAGGCCACGCGCGATTGCAAGCAGCTGAGCGAACTGGCGCAGAACAAGCCGCAAGAGGCGCGCAAGCAGGCCGAAGCGCTGTCCAAGGCGCTGCTGGACAAGATGCTCGTCAACCAGGACATGTGCATCCGGCTGTTGACCGACGCCGCGGGCGACAAGGCCTCGGCGCATGCGATGAACGTGACCGTGATCTCGCTGCTGATGGGGCGAAGCTTCGGCCTGACCGAAGCCGACATGATGGACCTGGGCGTGGGCGCGATGCTGCACGACATTGGCAAGCTCGACCTACCCGACCGCGTGCGCCACCGCGACGACCAATTCAGCGGCGCCGAGCTGCGCTTCTACGAAGAGCATGCGGCGAACGGCGTCGCCTGCGCACGCAGGATGGGGCTGTCGCCCGGCGCAACGCTCGTGATCGCGCAGCACCACGAACATGCCGACGGCAGCGGGTTCCCACTGCGCCTGAACACCGACCGCATGACCGCAGGGTCGCGCATCGTCGCGCTCGTCAACCGGTACGACAACCTGTGCAACCCGCACGTGGCGGCCAAGGCGTTGACGCCGCACGAGTCCCTGTCGCTGCTGTTCGCGCAGGGCAAGACCAAGTTCGACACCGCGATCCTCGGCGCCTTCATCCGCATGATGGGTGTGTACCCGGCCGGCTCGACGGTCCAGCTCACCGACGATCGCTACGCGATGGTCGTGGGCGTGAACTCGTCGCGGCCGCTGAAGCCGCGCGTGCTGGTGCACGAGCCCAAGGTGCCGCGCGACGAAGCGCTGATCGTCGACCTTGAGACCACCCACGGTCTGGGCATCCGCCGCAGTGTCAGGCCGATGCAGTTGCCGGTGGCCTCGCTCGACTACCTGGCGCCGCGCCCGCGCGTGGCCTACTTCTTCGAAGCAGCGGCACTCCCGCTTGAGGACGCGGTCGCGGCCTGACGTGGACGGCCGCATCGATGCCCACGGCCCTTCTGCCGGCGCGCCACCCGTTGCCTGGGCCGCTCTGATCGAGGCCATGCTCGACGCCGTCTGGGTCGTCGACGCGCGCACGCTGGCCATCGTCGCGGCGAATCACGCAGCCGGCCGGCTGACGGCGCTGAGCGTCGACGAGCTCGTCGGCAAGACCATGAGCGAACTCGCAGTCACGCCCGAGGACCAGTGCTTCTGGGGCGAGGTGGCTTCCGGGCTGAGCGAACAGATCGAATCTGACACGCTGATCGCGCGCGCCGACGGCAGTGTCGTGCCGGTCACGCGCCGGGTCAGCCGCCTGGACGCGCACGGCGCCCCGTTCTATGTGGTCGCGCTGCACGATCGCAGTGAACAGCTGCGCACCGAGCGCGAGCTCGAAGCAACGGCGGCCGATCTGCGCGCCACGCTTGAATCGACCCAGGACGGCATCCTCGTCACCGACCTCGCTGGTCGCATTCGCAATTTCAACCTGCGTTTCGCAGTACTCTGGCAGATTCCAAAGAACCTCCTCGGCCAGCGCGACGACGACGCAGTGCTTGAATGGATGCGACGCAGCGTCGTCGACCCGATCGCCTACATGCGGCGTCTCGCGACGATGGACGACGTGACGATGCTGCAGGCCAACGACGAGCTGCGCCTGCACTCGGGCAAGGTCTTCGAGCGCGTGACGATGCCGCAGTGCTCGCAAGGCCGCCCGATCGGCCGCGTGTTCTCGTTTCGCGACATCACCGACAAGCTCCAGGCCGAGCAGCGCATCGAGACGCTGTCGTACACCGACGCGCTGACAGGCCTGCCGAACCGCCGACTGCTCGCCGACCGCACCGAGGTCGCGATGGCAGCCGCCAGGCGCGACGGCACGCCGTTCGCGCTGCTGTTCCTCAACCTGGACCGCTTCAACCACATCAACCAGACGCTGGGCCGCGTGCTCGGCGACCGGGTACTGCTCGACGTGGCCGAGCGTATCAAGGGCTGCGTGCGCGGCGTCGACACAATCGCTCGACTCGGCAGCGACGAGTTCGTCGTGCTCGCGCACCAGGCCGACGATGGCGGCGCGCACGCCACGGCCACGCGGCTGCTCGATGCGCTTAAGCGCCCATTCGAGCAGGGTGGCATGAGCTTCACCGTGACCGCGAGCATCGGCGTCGCGCTGCATTCGAGCGACGGCGCGAGTCTGGACGAATTGCTGCGCCACGCCGACGGTGCGATGCGTGAGGTCAAGCACGCCGGGCGGGCCGGCTACCGCTTTCATCGCTCTCGCCCGGGCGCGACCGACACGCGTTCGCGCTCGCGCATGCGGCTCGACCACGCGATGCGCACGGCGCTGGTGCAGGGACGCTTTCGCCTGCACTTTCAGCCGCAGGTCGATCTGAAGAACGGCTGCGTCGTCGGGGCCGAGGCGCTGATCCGCTGGCGCGATCCGGAGCTCGGCGAAATCTCGCCGAACGAGTTCATTCCGGTCGCCGAAGAGAGCGGCTTCATCATCGCGATCGGCGACTGGGTGCTCAAGCGCGCGGTCACGCAGGCGGCTGCATGGCGCAGCGTGGGTGCGGGTATGACGGTGTCGGTCAACGTTTCGGCACTGCAGTTCCAGCAGCCCGGTTTCGTCGACGGGGTGGCCGAGACGCTGCGCGAGGCCGGCCTGCCACCGCACCTGCTCGAACTCGAACTCACCGAGTCGATCCTGATCCTGGACGCGAAGGACGCGATGCTGCGCCTGCAGGCGCTCGCGCAGCTCGGCGTCAAGCTCGCGATCGACGACTTCGGTACCGGCTACTCCAGCCTGGCCTACCTGAAGCGCTTCCCGATCGGGCGGCTCAAGATCGACCGCACCTTCGTCAGCGGACTGCCCGGCGAAGAGAGCGACGCGGCGATCGTGCAGGCCATCATCCACATGGGTCGCGCGCTGCGGCTGCAGATCGTTGCCGAGGGGGTGGAGACCGATGCCCAGCGGGCCTTTCTGGAGCGTGCCGGTTGCGACCTGTACCAGGGCTTCCTGTACGCGCCCGCGCTTGACGTGGCGGCGTTCGAGGCCCGCATGGGCTTCGCAAGCGTGGCGCCCAATGTGGCGCGCGAGACCGCCGCAGATGGGCTCGTCGTGCCGATCATGGCCATGCGCTGAAGGGCTTCGAGCGGGCGATCGCCCGCACCGCGGCTGGATTTTGTACAGTCGCAGCGCGGAGGTCTCCCGATGGCAATCGTTGACGCAGTCCTGGAACGCAAATTCGAACAACTCACGCTGCCGCTAGCGATCGTGATGCCGGACGGCCGGCGCGTTGGTCCGCCGCGTGCCGCCGTTACGATCCGGCTCAAGCAGCTTTCATCGCTGATGCACATCGCTGCAGGCGAAGTCGGCAAGGTCGCGCAGGACTATGTTGAGGACCGGCTCGACTTCGATGGCAGCGTGCGCGACCTGATGCAGATCGCTTCGCAGATGATCGCAAGCGACCCGACTCAGGACATGGGTGGCGGCCCGACGCTGAACTGGTGGCGCGAGATTCGTCTGAACGCCCGCTCGCGCGCCAAGCACCATGCGCATGCCGACGCCGAGCAGGTGCAGTTCCACTACGACGTGTCCGATGCGTTCTACGCGCTCTGGCTCGATCCGCTGCGGCTGTATTCGTGCGCCTATTTCCGCACGCTCGACATGACGCTGGCGCAGGCGCAGCAGGCCAAGCTCGACCACATCTGCCGCAAACTCATGCTCCAGCCCGGCGAACGCTTTTTGGACATCGGCGCCGGCTGGGGCGGCCTGCTGCTGTGGGCGGCCGAACACTACGGCGTGCGCGGCCACGGCATCACGCTCAGCCGCAACCAGCAAGAGCACGTGAGCCAGCTGATCAAGGCGCGTGGCCTGAGCGGCCGGGTGACGATGGAGTTGCGCGACTACCGCGATCTGCCCGAGGGCGAGCCCTACGACAAGATCGCCTCGGTGGGCATGTTCGAGCATGTCGGGCGCACTCAGCTGCCCGAGTACTTCGCGAAGATCAACCGCCTGCTCAAACCCGGCGGGCTGCTGATGAACCACGGCATCACCGCCGGCGGCACGCGCAACCACCAGCTCGGTGCCGGCATGGGCGACTTCATAGAGCGCTACATCTTCCCCGGCGGCGAGCTTGTGCATGTGTCAAAGGTGACCGAGGTGATGAGCGAAGCGCAGTTCGAGCCGCTCGACCTGGAGAATCTGCGCCCGCACTACGCGCGCACGCTGTGGGCCTGGAGCGATGCGCTTGAGGCGCAGCTGCGCGATGCGCGCGGCCTCACCAGCGAACGTGTTGTGCGCGCCTACCGCTTCTACCTAGCCGGCAGCGCGATGGGCTTCGAGCAGGGCTGGATGGCGCTGTTCCAGATGCTGGCGGCCAAACCGAGCGGCGATGTCGCGGGTGGACCGATGCGCGGGGCACAATCGGCGTATCCATTTAACCGCAGCTATCTCTACCGCTAAAGCCCGCATGCTCTACAAGTTCAAGTCCAAGGCCGCCGGCGACGTGATCATGATGGGCCCGGCCGGCGACGACGTGTTGCGCTTGATCGGCAAGGCGCCGGCCGCCAGTGGCATCGTCGAGGTCGCTGCAATGCCAGCGGCGATCATCGCGATCGAACAGGCCATCGCTGCTGACGAGGCGGCACGCGCGCAGGCCGAGAAAGAGGCCGTGGCCGAAGGTGCCAGGCTGGCGCCGCGCGACGGCGTCACGCTGCGCCAGCGTGCCTGGCCGCTGGTGGACATGATGAAGCGTTCGATGGCAGAGAAGGCCGATGTCGTCTGGGGAGTCTGAACATGAAACTGTGGAGCGATAGCTGGGTCAACGGTGAGCGCATCCCGACGCGCTTTGCGGCCGGCAAACCGGACGCCCAGGGCGGTGTGACCTTCTCCGACAACCTCAGCCCGCACCTGGCGTGGAGTGAGGTGCCGGTCGGCACGAGATCTTTCGCGGTGATCTGTCATGACTTTGACGTGCCGAGCCGCGGCGACGACGTCAACCAGACCGATCGCGAGGTGCCGGCCGATCTGCCGCGCGTGGACTTCTTCCACTGGGTGATGGTCGATCTGCCCGCCCAGATGACCGAGCTTAAGGAGTGCGAATTCAGCCGCGGCTTCAGCGCGCACGGC
>JANYBE010000071.1 GCA_025360945.1 Rhizobacter sp.
GCGGCGATCGCGATGTGGCTGGGCGTCAAGCGCGAAGACCTGATCAAGCCCGGGGGGCCTGCCAAGGACCTCGATCCGGATGACCCGAATGCCGGAGCGGTGGTGTAGAGTCTCTAAATTACATCCTTTTTCATCCAGGACACGACCCCCCACATGCCGACCCCCGCCAACCCGATGGCATTGGCTCAGCAGGCGCGGCAGTCCTATGTTGAGGGGCTGCTTGCCGGCCTGCCCGCGGTGGTTCAGGCCATCGATCAGGGGGCCCGCATTCTGGTGAGTCAGGTGGCCGAGCCGATGGTCGCGATGAAACGCCGCGAGCTCGTGCCGCAGTTGCAGAAGGCCGGGCCGTTGTGGCTGCAGGGCATGACCTCGATGCTGCGTGGCGCGCGCCTCACCGGCATTGTGTCGGCCACGCGCCCCGGCGATCTGCCGGCGCCGGCCAGTCGCGATGCCAAGCTCAGTCTGGTCGACGACGACACCATCGAGCACGAGATCATCAGTTCGCGCCTGGCGCTGGCGATGATGGACCGCGCCTCGTGGGAGTTCACCGATCTGCGCTCGCGCATGACGGTGCTCGAAGGGCGCGATGAACTCGACACCAACGATGCGCTGCGCCCGCATGTGTTCGCACGCATCATCAGCGCCTCGTGGCGCGCGGCCGGCCTCGGGCTCGAGACCTGGCGGCAACTCCAAGGAGTGCTGCACGAAGAGTTCGCCCACTTCTCGGAAGAGGGTTACCACGAGACCAACCGCTACCTGCTCGAGCGGCAGGTGCTGCCCGAGGTCGATCTGCGGCCCTTCATCCGGCGCTCGCGCAACTCGACGCGCGGCGGCGGTTACGGCAGCTCTAGCCAGGGGACGGGCGGTTTTTCCAACTCGCGCACCGGCACCGGCGCCGGTCAGGGCCGCGAGGTCGGCGAAGAGACGCGCCTGATGACGCGCGCCGCGGGGCTGTCACGTGGCGTCGACCACGCCGAGGCGGTGCTGGGGCGGCTCAACCGGCTTATCGGCCGCCAGTTGCCGGGCTTCGGCGCCACCGAGCATGACCGGCCGCCGGCAGCGGCATCCCCGCGCCTGAAGGCGGCGATCAACGATGCGCAGCAAGGAATTGCGCGCCGCCTCGCGCCGGCCGGCGATGCGCGCACGGTGGCCGGTGCCCATGTCAGCACGCCGGCGCTGCTCGAAGAACTGAACCAGCGCAGGCAGGCACTGAAGCAGGCCGCCAGCACGCCGGTGGAACGCGCGACGATCGAGATCGTCGCATTGCTGTTCCAGAGCATCCTTACCGAAGAGCGCATTCCGACCTCGGTGCGCGTGTGGTTCGCCCGGCTGCAAATGCCGGTGCTACGCGTGGCCGTTAGCGAGCCTGACTTCTTCGCAACGATCGATCATCCGGCGCGTCGCCTGATCGACCGCATGGGCGCGTGCGTGATGGGTTTCGACGCGACCAGCCGCGCCATCGGCGACATCCTCGAGAAGGAAATCAAGCGCGTCGTGCAGGTTGTCGAGGCCTACCCCGACACCGGGCGACGCGTGTTCCAGACCGTGCTGGTTGAGTTCGAGAAGTTCCTCGAGCATTACTTCAAGAACGAGAACGAGGCCTCGCGCAAGGGCGTGTCGCTGGCGCAGCAAGTCGAGCAGCGCGAAACGCTGGCGATCCAGTACACGATCGAGTTGCGCAAGATGCTCAACGAGGTGCCCGTGCAGGAGGGCGTGCGCGAGTTCCTGTTCCATGTCTGGGCCGATGTGCTCGCGATGGCGGCCGTCAAGCATGGCAACCAGAGCGACGCCACCAAGGACATGAAACGCGCCGCGGCCGATCTGATCTGGTCGGCCAGCGCTAAGGTGTCACGCGAAGAACGTGCCGAGGTCATCCGGCGCCTCCCACCCCTGCTCAAGACCTTGCGCGATGGCATGGAGCACGCCGGCGTGCCGGCCGACAAGCAGGATGAGCACATCCAGCGTCTGAACAAGTCGCTCGCCGCGGCGTTCACCGCCAAGGCGGCGGCGATTCCGCACGAGCGGCTCGAAGAACTGATGGCGCGCCTCGAGACGCTCGAAGAGCTGCTTCCCGAAGCGGCCGACCTCGAGATCGACGAATCGATGGTGCACGACCTTTCGGGCTACGAAAGCTCCGAACTTGAGGTCGTCGCCGAAGGCGGCTCGATGCCTACACCGGCGATGCTGGCATGGGCCCGCGAACTCCAGGTGGGCAGCTGGTACATGCTCGACTACCGCAACCGCAACGAAGCGGTGCAGCTCGCCTGGCAGGGCATGCGGCGGCAGTTGACGCTGTTCGTATCGCCTCAAGGCCGCGGCGTGTTGTTCCAGCAGAACCGGCTGGCGGCGTTCCTCCAAGCGGGCCTGCTGGTACCGGCGCAGGATGAATCGCTAACGGTGCGCGCGACGCGCAGCGCGATGGCCAAGCTGGATGTTGATCCTTCGAGACTGTTGAATTGAGGGGCGGCTAAAGCCGCGATGGGTGGCACGGCCCAAGCCGCCTTCCCATCAGTGGATCAGCCGGTCTTCCTCGTCGACGAACAGCTCGTCTAGGATGAGCGCGTCGGGCTCTTCGCCCAGGCTCCAGAACACCATCAGCACGATGATCTTCAGGTCTTCGAGGTCGAGCGGACCGCCGGGGATCGCACTTGCCCGATCGATCACCATTTCGCGCATAGGCGGCGGCAATACGCCCGCCGATTCGAGAAAGCTGACGAAGCCGATCGAGGCCTCGCCCAGGTGCTCCTGCTCGGCCGGCGAGTAGACCCGCAGGCTGCTGACAGATTGCTCGCCGACGTACGATTGCGCCGCAGTTGCCACGCCATCCAGCCAGGTAAGGGCCTCCTGGATTTCGTCCGACTCGAAACCGACCGACGACAGCTTGCGGGTCAGCTGATCGTGGTCCGGGCAGGCATCGGGCCGCCAGTAGTTTTCGTACAGGTACACGAGCACATCGAACATGAATCCACTATACCGCAGCGCCCTTAGCCGCGCGCCACACGCTGGAACAATTGGCTGGGCAAACGTGCGACTTGCCCGTCGAGTTCGAGGTCGAGCAGGCACACGCTCAATTTTGACGCGGGCGAACCCGTGGGGGCGACCAGGGCATCGAGCGTGATCGGTCGAAGCTTAGCGCCACGAGCATCGGATCGTCCCCGGGCGATGCTCCGGCCGGCGCCGCCATGGCGCGGCCGGGCCAGCGCAACTCCTCGAGGATGTCTTTGGCCGTTTCGACCAGCTTGGCCCCTTGCCTGCGGCCACGCGCTGCGGCGAGCGAATCGAGCCGCGGATGGCGACACATTGCGCCCGGCCTCGTTCGCCATCCGCGCTGTGATCAGCGAACCCGACTGAACAGCGGCCTCGACACCAGCGTGCAACAGGACAAGCCGGCGATGACGCGGTTGGGCGGTGCGAAGTTGATTGCCAGCGTGAGTGTGAAGAGCGAGTGCTCGCTGACGTTAGGCTTTTTTCGGAAATACGATGGGCCAGGCCGAGGTTGCGTTCGGATAGACGCGCTCGAGCCCGGTGCTGACCACTGCTATCGTGATGGCGTCGCATTCGTGCCCGCCCGCGTGTGCCGCTACGTCGACGCCCGCGGCGAGCCCGAGGGCGCCAACAGCTTGCGTGCCGACTCGCGGCCGAATTGGGCTTTCGGTCAGGAGCGGCCAAGGCCAAGCGCGCGGCTGTCGATCATGGGCAATCAGCCGAGCATCGCCCGGCCATGCTCAAGGCTGCGTAAAACGGTCGCCGGCCTGAACCGGCTCTTTTACCGACAGGATGAGCGCATACGACATGCGGTCGAACACACGAAAAACGAACAGGAGCCCGTGCCGCTCGTCAGGCAGCTTGATGACCGGACGGCCCGGATCGGTGCTGTCCGTGACGTGTGCGCCGTTGTGAAGCAGTGCCAGCACGTGACCGCGCTCCATCCCCTGATTCGCGCCCCGATTGAGCGCGACGATCTGGTTTTGCCCGGCCGTCAGCCCATCGCCGTAGATCGAGACGATTTGGCCGCTTAGCGGGCCTTGTGGCGCATGAGGAGAATAGTTGGTGAACTCGCGCGACGGCACCAGCGCGAGCCGGTCGCCAACGCCGGCTTCCTGCTTGATGCTGGTGACCGTGAACGTGGCCGGCACGATCTCGGATTTTCCGTCCGCGTCGACCCGAGTCTCGCCCTGACGGGTGTACTCCGCCGCGCCCACATAAGTGGCTTCGTAGCCGAGCACTTCGCGCGTTGTCGGGTCGAGCAGTGGCTTGGGCTCGCGGAAGATGCGGTACTCGCTGCCGTTCAGTTCACCCCGCACGTAGGCCATGTCGCCGCGTGACAGCAGCGCGCGCCCGGCCTGGGTGGCGACGATGCGCGGCGCTTGCGCAAGCTCGTTGGTCTGAAAGATCACCGCCTCGGTCAGAAAGGGCTCGATCAGGTTGAACGGGATCGACGCCAGTGCCCCGTCACCCACACCCGATGCCCTGATGCGCGGCGAGAGCTTGCCCGAGCCGTCGGGCCCCAATTGCTGGCCCATGCGCAGCCGGGCGCGGCCCCCGGTCTTGTCGAGATAGAGCACCTGACCGGGGTAGATGAGGTGCGGGTTGCGGATCTGCTCCATGTTCATGCCCCAGAGCTCGGGCCAGCGCCACGGGCTCTTCAGGAACAGCCCGGATATCGCCCACAGCGTGTCACGCGTCTTCACCGTGTACGAGTCGGGCGCGTTCGGCGCTAGCTCGGACAGCGGCACGCCGTCCTGCGAGACCTTCTGAGCGGTGCCGCGTTGCTGCGAGGTGATGGGGAAATCGGCCGCCTGCGAAAGAGTAGGCAACCCGAGGGCGCCGAACACGGCCAGGCTAGCAATGCCCGGGATGGCCTTGAACAAGGCATCAACGGCCCGGCGCATGTGAGAAACGGATCGATCACGACGGGTCATGTGGGAATCTTTCGGAGGACACACTTGCCTTTTCGGCGCATGCGGTGGGGTTACTGAGCCAAATGCGCCAAGCCGGTCGCAGTTCGGCGAAAATCCTCAATCAGTTTCACAGATTCTGCCCCTAAACCCTTGATATCGCAACGAAAGTGACCTGGCGATGGGCCGGGTGTGAGGCCTGTCACGGCGGCGGGCGTTGCGCTTGCTCCACATTCCTGGCGTTGCGCCCGTCCCACAGTCGCGGCGGACCTGCGCCGCTGCGCGTTCCAATCCATGACCATGGCTAAGCTCCAAATTCTGCGCTACCCCGATCCACGCCTGCACACCGTTGCCAAACCTGTGCCACGGGTCGATGCCCGCATCCAGCAGTTGGTGGCCGACATGCTAGAGAGCATGTATGCGGCCGACGGTGTCGGCCTGGCAGCCACTCAGGTCGATGTGCATGAGCGCGTGATCGTGATCGATACGTCCGACGCACGTGACGACCCGCGGGTCCTGATCAACCCCGAGATCGTGGCGCGCAGTGAAGAGATGACGTTCGCCGACGAGGGCTGCCTCTCGGTGCCGCTGATCTACGACAAGGTGGCGCGCCACGCCAGCGTGACCGTGCGCTCGCTCGATCGCCATGGCGCGACGCAGGAGTTCACGGCCGAGGGCCTGCTCTCGATCTGCGTGCAGCACGAGATGGATCACCTGCTGGGCAAGGTCTTCGTCGAATACCTGAGTCAGCTCAAGCGCGATCGCATCAAGACCAAGATGCTGAAGAAGTCGCGCGAAGAAGAGCGCGGATGAACGCGGCGTTCGCCGGCACGCCCGAGTTCGCGCTGGTCGCGCTGGCGGCGTTGCACCGCGCCGGGTTTCGCATCCCGCTGGTGCTGACCCAGCCGGACCGCCCGGCCGGGCGCGGCATGAAGCTGAGCGCCTCGCCGGTGAAGGCGTTTGCTCAGGCCCATGGCCTGGCAGTCGTGCAACCCCGCAGCCTGCGGCTGGACGGCAAGTTCGCGGACGACGCGAGGCTCGGGCGGGCCGCGCTTGAGGCCGCGCGACCCGATGTGCTGATCGTCGCAGCCTATGGTTTGATCCTCCCGCAGTGGGCGCTCGACCTGCCGCGCCTGGGTTGTCTGAACATCCACGCCTCGCTGCTGCCACGCTGGCGCGGCGCCGCGCCGATCCACCGGGCGATCGAGGCTGGCGACGCGCGCACCGGCATCACCGTGATGCAAATGGATGCCGGGCTGGACACCGGCGACATGCTGCTCATGGAAACGGTCGACATTTCCGTTTCCGACACGACGACGAGCCTGCACGACAAGCTGGCGACACTTGGCGGCCGCATGATCGTCGAGGCACTCGAGCTCGCCGCCTGTGGCGGTCTTGTGGCTCGCGCGCAGCCGCTGGAAGGCATCACCTATGCCTGCAAGATCGAGAAGGCCGAAGGCCCAATCGACTGGCGCGAGTCGGCCAGCATCATCGAGCGCCGCCTGCGCGCGTTCGATCCGTTCCCAGGTGCTGTCGGCACACTCGCCGGCGAGCCGATCAAGTGCTGGCGTGGTGTTGTGGTCTTCGCCAGCGGAGCGCCAGGGCATGTGCTGGCGGTAGCGGACGATGGCATCACCGTCGCCTGCGGCGATGGGGCACTGCGCGTCACCGAGTTGCAGCGCGCTGGAGGCAAGCGCCTGGCCGCCGCGTCGTTCCTGCAGAGCCGGGCGATCAGGCCGGGCATGGTGTTCGAGCCGCACAGACGCTGAAATGCCCCTGAGAGATCTAGGGCCATGACGCTGCCGCGAGGCAGCTGTCTTTTGGAAACGCTTCTTACAGTGGCATCGCCTCTGTGAACATTTTTTCACACCGCATTTACCCCAATGGGTGCTTTTCAGCTTAAATGATAACGTTTACATCGTTGGAATCAGCCGCTCGGAGTGCCTTGCAGTGAAGATGTACCAGTTCCCGCAAACCTTCTTGTGGGGTGCCGCGACCTCGGCGTACCAGATCGAGGGTTCGCCGCTCGCCGATGGCGCCGGCCCGAGCATCTGGCACCGTTTCGTGCGCACGCCGGGCCTCGTGAAGGACGGCGACACCGGCGACGTGGCCTGCGACCACTACAACCGAATGAAGGACGACGTCGCGATGATGAAGCGTTTGGGCCTGACCGCCTACCGCTTCAGCATTGCCTGGGCACGCATCCTGCCCGAGGGCCGCGGCAAGGTGAACGAAGGCGGGCTGAATTTCTACGAGCGCCTGGTCGACACGCTGCTCGAAAACGGCATCGAGCCGCTGGCTACGCTCTACCACTGGGACATGCCGGCCGCGCTGGACGACCGCGGCGGCTGGCTCAACCCTGATGCGGCCGACTGGTTCGCCGACTACTCGAGCGAGATGTACAAGCGCCTCGATGGCCGCGTGAAGAAGTGGGCGACACTGAACGAACCCTGGGTCGTGACCGACGGCGGCTATCTGCACGGCGCGCTCGCGCCTGGCCACAAGAACCGTTTCGAGGCGCCGATCGCTTCGCACCAGCTGCTGCGTGCGCACGGCAAGGCGGTGCAGGCATATCGCGCGTTGGGCAAGCACGAGATTGGCCTGGTCGTGAACCTTGCGCCCAAGCACCCGGCCACCGACCGGCCCGAAGACGTCGCCGCGACACGCCGAGCCGATGCTTACATGAACCGCCAGTACCTGGACCCGGTCTTCCTCGGCAAGTACCCCGACGAGATGACGGAGATCTTTGGCGAGGCGTGGCCGCAATGGCCCGCCGAGGACTACAAATTGATCGGCGAGAAGATCGACTTCGTCGGCATCAACTACTACATGCGCGACATGATCCGCCACGAAGAGAGCGCGTGGCCGGTCAAGACCGCCGTGGCGCCGCAGTCGCAATCCACCTACACCGACACCGGCTGGGAGGTGCATCCGCAAGGTCTGACAGAGATCCTGACCTGGGTCAAACAGCGCTACGGCGACATCCCGCAGTACGTGACTGAAAACGGCGCCGCGTTCTACGACCCGCCCAAAGCCTCAGGCGGGCGCGTTGCCGACCCCTTGCGGCTCGGCTACTACCGCGACCATCTGCGTGCGATCCACGAGGCAATCGAGCAGGGCGTGGACCTGCGCGGCTACTGTGCGTGGTCGCTGATGGACAACCTCGAGTGGTCGCTTGGCTACTCGAAGCGCTTTGGCATCGTCCACGTCAATTTCGACACCCAGGAGCGCACGCTGAAAGATAGCGCGCACTTTTACGCCAGCGTGATCGCCTCAAACGGCGCTGCACTCAACAGCGACAACTGAGCCGGCGCGATACCCATGGCCACCACCATTAAGGACGTCGCGCGTGTCGCCGGCGTGTCCGTCGCCACCGTGTCGCGCGCGCTGAACGGGCACACGAACGTGACCGCGCAGACGCGCGAGCATGTGATGGGTGTGGTCGCCCAACTGCGCTTCGTGCCCTCGAGCGCCGCGCAAAGCATGATCACGCGGCGCACCCACACGGTCGGCGCGCTGTTGCCCGATCTGCACGGCGAATATTTCTCCGAACTGATTCGCGGCATCGACCTGGCGGCGCGCGCGCGCGGCTTGCACCTGTTGGTCTCGAGCTCGCACGGCGACGCCGTCGAGGCCGCTGCCGCGCTGCGCGCGATGAACGGCCGCGTCGATGGATTGCTCGTGATGTCGCCACACGTCAACGCCGACTTCCTATGGGGCAACGTTCCCGATGACCTGCCCGCGGTGCTAATGAACACCCGCGTCGCCGGTGGCAAGCACTCGTCCTTCGCGGTCGACAACCTCGGCGGCGCGTATGCGATGGTGCGGCATTTGGTCGAGCGCGGCCACCGCGACATCGCGTTCGTGGCCGGGCCCGAAAGCAATTTCGAAGCGAACGAACGGCTGCGCGGCTACCGCGCCGCGATCGCCGATCTGCTGCCGGGACTCAGCGAGCACGTGCTGCAGGGTGACTTCACGCAGGAGTCTGGGTTTCGCGCCGGCAGCCAGGTCGTGGCGCTCACCGACCGGCCCAGCGCGGTGTTCGCGAGCAACGACGCGATGGCCATCGGCTGTCTGTCGGCCCTCAACGAAGCCGGGCTGCAAGTGCCGCAGGACATCGCCCTCGCCGGCTTCGACGATATTCCGATCAGCCGCTACGTGAACCCCTCGCTCACGACGGTGCGCGCGCGCATCACCGAGCTGGGCGGACTGGCGCTGGAGAGACTCGCTTCGGCGATCGAGGAACCGGGCCGCATAAGCGCACAACACCAGACGCTGAGAGCCGATCTGATCGTGCGCCAGTCGACCGCGGCACCTTCTTCACCGAGCACTCTCCCGCTCCGACCCCCGCCCGCGGCGTGACGCCTGTCCGGTGTCTTCACGCACGCGTTTGTTCTTTCCACCCACAGAGCTTTCAACATCCAGAGGCCGACCATGAGACAAGACCCCCGATTCCAGATCCGCGCGCTCGCAGCCGCCGCGATGCTCGCGCTCGCGCTGCCCGCTTCGGCGCAATTGAGCAGTGCCACCGTGCGTGGTGCCGTCACCGCCGAGGCCAAAGCCCAGGTCGGTGCGACCGTCACAGCGACCAACACCGCCACCGGTCAGGTGACGCGTACCACCAGCCGCGCTGACGGCAGCTATGTGCTGGTGGGCCTTGCCCCCGGCAGCTACAAGCTCGAAATCGCGGCGGTTGGATTCGAGACGCGAACGCAGCCCTTGACGGTGCTGGTCGGGCAGACCCTGGACATTGACCTGCCGCTCGCAAGAACCGGCACCACGCAACTCAACACTGTCGTCGTCACGGGTTTGGCTGGTGCCGGCCGAAAAACGTCGGAGTTGGGCACCAATCTCACCCAAAAGCAAATCGATTCGCTGCCGCAGATCAACCGAAACTTCCTCGCATTCGCGGACCTCGCGCCCGGCGTGCGCTTCGACGTCGACCCCAAGACCGGCCAGGGAACGCTGCGCGGAGGTGCGCAGAACCAGGACAACGTCAACATCTTCATCGATGGTGTCAGCCAGAAGAACTATATCCTGCGCGGCGGCGCGACGGGCATGGACTCGACCCGCGGCAATCCTTTTCCGCAATCGGCGATCGCCGAATACAAGGTGCTGTCGTCCAACTACAAGGCCGAGTTTGACCAAGTCAGCAGCACCGCCGTGTCGGCGGTCACCAAGTCGGGCACCAACGAGTTGCATGGCGAGATCTTTTTCGACCGAACCGGCGACAACTGGCGAGCCTACAGCCCGTTCGAGAAGCAGGCCAAGGACCAGGGAAATGATCGGGCCGGGTTCTCCCAGTACCAATATGGCTTCAGTCTCGGCGGTCCGATCAAGGAGAACGTGGCCCACTACTTTGTTGCCGTCGAAGCCAAAGACATCGACGACGCCCGAACCGTGCTGGCGCCCAACCTCGACAAATTGCCGCAAGCCGGCATCGTGCCGGACCTGGTCTCGCAGCGCGGGTCCTTCGTGCAGAAATTCAAGGAGCGGCTGTTCCTCGGTAAGCTCGACCTGCAGATCAACGACGCCAACCGCCTGGAATTCACCGCCCGGTTGCGCAAGGAAGACGACCGCGCGTTCCCAGAGGATCCCTCGCTAAGCGTCATCACGAACACCAAGAACCGGATCAACGACGAGACGCGGCTTAATCTCAAACACGAATGGACCGGCGCTGAGCTTCTCAACGAGCTCAATCTCGGCTATGAAGACTACCGGTGGAGTCCTCGTTCGAACACCAGCGATCCCTTCATCAAATACAAGTACTCGAACACCAATGTGCTGAGCGGCGCAGCCGACGTGATCTTCGTCGGCGGCTCTCCGGACGCCCAGGACAAGAATCAGAAGGGCCTTCTGTTCCAGGACGACATCACCTACACCGGGCTGGCGGGACACACGACGAAGGGTGGCGTCAAGGTCAAAGACCTGAAGTTCGATCTAACGGGCACGCGGCAAAGCGTCGACACCGTTCAGACCGTGATCGACAACGTCACGGGTCAACCGTATTACAGCGGCGGCAATTGCACAAGTGCGGCCCCGGCGCCGAGCGACACTTCCAGCAGTACTGCGTCCTGTTTGATCGACCGTGCCACACCGGGCGTGAATGTCCAGTACAAGGACAAGCAGTTCGGCATCTATCTGCAAGACGACTGGGCGATCACGAAGAGCCTTGAGTTGAACCTGGGTGTGCGTTGGGACTACGAGACCAACATGCTCAACGACAAGTACGTGACGCCCGCGGACCGGGTGGCGATCTTCAGCCAGCAAGACCCGCGCGCGGGTGCGCCGGTGGGTCAGACCTACGCCCAATCCCTCGCCAAAGGTGGCGTCAGCATTGCCGACTTCCTGAGCGACGGGTCCAGTCGAAAGGCCTTCAAGGGCGCGCTGCAACCGCGCCTCGGCTTCTCGTACGACATCACGGGCGACAAGGATGCTGTGGTGTTCGGCGGAGTCGGACGCGCGTATGACCGGACCAACGCGAACTTCGCGATCGACGAAACGATCAACAATGCGGTGCCAGGTCGAGGCGACATCTTCTTGATCAAGAACGACCACAAGATGCCGTTCACGGATCAATTTACGCTGGGTCTGCGCAAAGGCGCGGGCGCATGGAATACCGAGCTGGGCGTCAACTATCAGCGCGGCCACAACCAGTTCAACTGGTACAACGGGAATCGCGACCCGCAAGGGGGCTACGGCACCCAAGCGCCGATCGACCCGCTGTGGGGCTCAGTGGGTAGTTATGGCAATCTCGTCCTTGGTGATTTCGTGACCCAGACCAAGACGATGTCGCTCTACTTCAAGCTCGACAAGCCGTACACGAAGTCTTCGGGCTGGGGTGTGGCTGCAACCTATACGTACACCGACGGGCAGACCACCAACCGCGAGTGGACCGATGACACCTTCAACTGGACCTATGGACGCACGTCGTCGGACTTCCATGCGTCCAAGAACGTCGAGCGCCATCGGCTCGTGACCACCGGTGTGACAGATGGCTTGCTGCCTTGGGGCTTGCAGGTCTCGGGCAAGATGACCCTGGGATCGGGCCTACCGCGGCAACTTACCGACTGCCACGGTGGGTTCTCGCCGAACACCTGTACCTACGTCAAGGCTGACGGCCACGCCTTCCGCCAGTTCGACGTGGGCTTCTCCAAGGAGGTCGCACTCGGCCTGGGCAAATTCTCGATTCGGGCCGACATCATCAACTTGTTGAACACGGAGAACTTTGGTGGCTACGACGACTGGGTCGGCGGTCCGAGCGTTCCGGCCAAGAACGCGTATGGCGGCGACAACGCAAACCTCGGGACTCCGAACTCCCTGTCCGGGCCAATGCGCACGCTGAAGCTGTCGATGCGCTATCAGTTCTGAGGGACCTTCGGCTCACGCGTAAGCCACACCGGAGCCGGGTGAGCTACCAATCGGCGCTCACCCGATCCATACATTCAAAACCCATGTCTGATCTCACACGACGCGGCCTGCTGCTCGGAGGCATCGCCGCGGCATTCCTCGCTGGCTGCACCGCCGCGCTGCGCAGCCCGGTCTACGACACGACGGCTGCCGATGCCGCGTCGAACGAGGCACTGCCTGCCGAACCGCCGGACGCCTCCAAGCCCGTGCTGCCCGCTCTCTTCGACGACATCGAGCGCCGCACCTTCGACTTCTTCTGGTCCACTACCAACCCTGCCAACGGTATGGTGCCAGATCGGTTTCCCAGCGCGTCGCCGGCGAGCATCGCGGCGATCGGGATGGCGCTCACGGCCTACGCGATCGGCGCCGACCGCGGCTTCATCACGCGCGAGCAGGCGCGTGAACGCACGCTTACCACCGTGCGCTTCTTCCGCAATGCGCCGCAGGGTCCTCAGGCGCGCGGTGTGGCCGGCTACAAGGGATTTTTCTACCACTTCCTCGACATGAAGACGGGCCTGCGCGCCGGTCGCAGCGAACTCTCGACGGTGGACACCGCGCTGCTGGTGGGAGGCATGCTTCACGTGCAGGCGTACTTCGATTCCGCGAACGCCGATGAGGTCGAGATCCGCAACGCCGTAGACGCGATCTACTGGCGCATCGACTGGAAGTGGGCACAGGTCCGCGGCCAGTTAATCAGCATGGGCTGGAGCCCCGAGGGCGGCTTCATCCCGCACGACTGGCTCGGCTACAACGAGGCGATGCTGGTCGTACTGCTCGCGCTCGGCTCGCCCACGCACTCGGTCGAAGAGAGCGCTTGGAGCGCCTGGAGCGAGAGCTACCGTGGCGCGTGGGGACGTTTCATGGGCTATGAACACCTGAGCTTCGCGCCGCTGTTCGGCCACCAGTATTCGCACATGTGGATCGACTTCCGTGGCATCCAGGACGCGACGATGCGCGAACGCGGCATCGACTACTTCGAGAACAGTCGCCGCGCCGTCTATGCGCAGCGTGCCTACGCGATCGCCAATCCGAACGGCTGGTTCGAGTACGGCGCCAATGTCTGGGGCTTTACCGCGTGCGATGGCCCGGGCACGTTGCGCCAGAAGGATCGCGCGGGCCGCGATCGCTATTTCCTGGACTACTCGGCGCGTGGTGCTGGTCGCGTGCATACCGTAGACGATGGCACCATCGCGCCAACAGCCGCGATCTCGTCGCTTCCGTTCGCACCCGAGATCGTGATCCCGGCGACGGAGGAACTGTACAAGCGCTACGGCCAGTTCATCTACTCGAAGTACGGCTTCCTCGATTCGTTCAATCGCAGCTTCACCGCGGCCAATGTCAAGCTCACCGACGGTCGCGTCGACCCGGCGTTCGGATGGGTCGCCAAGGACTATCTCGGCATCGACCAGGGACCTATCCTCGCGATGATCGGTAACTACCGCAATGGCCTTGTCTGGGACGATATGCGCAACTGCGTGCCGCTGCGGCGCGGCCTGATGCGTGCCGGCTTCAGCGGCGGTTGGCTCGACAAGGCGGCGTGATGGCCGACGACGCACGCAACGCGGGCCGCGCGCCGCGCCGCCGCGCGCTGCGCCGGCTGGGTTGCAGTGCGCTCGCGCTCGCGACCGTGGGTTGCGGTGGCAGCATCGGCGCATCTGGCCCACTGAACTTCTGGGCCATGGGACGCGAGGCCGAGGTTGTCGGCGAGTTGCTGCCCGAGTTCCGCGCGCGTCATCCGGGTATCGAGGTGCGCGTCCAGCAGCTGCCCTGGACGGCGGCACACGAGAAGCTGCTCACCGCGTATGCCGGCGACGCGCTGCCCGACCTCTGCCAGCTTGGCAACACCTGGATCCCCGAATTCGCCGCGCTTGACGCGATCGAGCCGCTCGACGAACGCATCGCTGCGTCGAGCATCCGGCTCGATGACTACTACGCCGGCGTGTTCGACACCAACCGCATGCCCGGCGCGACCGCAGCCGCCGCGCCACAACTGCGCGGCCTGCCGTGGTACGTGGACACGCGGCTACTGTTCTACCGCAGCGATCTCCTGCGCCAAGCCGGTTTCGCGCAGGCGCCGCGCAGCTGGGCCGAGTGGCGTGCCGCGATGGTCGCGATCCGCGAGCGCGGCGGTGCAGGCCACTATGGCGCCCTGCTTCCGCTTAACGAGCCCGAGCCGCTGTACGCGTTCGCGCTGCAGCAGGGCGCGCTGCTCACCGACGGCGACACGCGCGGCGCGTTCTCGCAGCCTGCGTTCCGGCGCGCGCTCGACTTCTACGCAGGCCTGTTCCACGATGGGCTCGTGCCATCGATGACGAACACGCAGATCTCCAACGTGTGGGACGAGTTCGCGCGTGGGATGTTCGCTTTCTACGTCACTGGGCCATGGAACATCGGCGAGTTCCGCCGCCGCCTGCCGCCCGAGCGCCAGAACGATTGGGCAACCGCGCCACTTCCCGGGCCTGACGGCCCGAGCGTCTCGACCTCGGGCGGGTCGAGCCTGGTACTGATGCGCAGATCGAAGCGCAAGGACGCAGCCTGGAAGTTGATCGAGTTTCTAAGCGAGACGGCGACGA
>JANYBE010000076.1 GCA_025360945.1 Rhizobacter sp.
AAACGGAAATCGAACATTACGTCGCCACCGGTGAACCGCTCGACAAGGCCGGCGCATACGCAGTACAGGGCCGCGCGGCGATTTTCATCAAAAGCATCAGCGGCAGCTATTCAGGCATCATGGGATTGCCGCTGTTCGAAACGGCGGAATTACTCGGCACTCTGGGCATTACCCCGGATTGAAACAAATTAGGGCACCGTGAGCGAAGAAATTCTGATCAACGTCACGCCGCAGGAAACGCGCGTTGCAGTCATCCAGCAGGGCGTGGTGCAGGAAGTGCAAATCGAGCGCACCTCCGCGCGCGGCTGGGTCGGCAATATCTATATGGGCCGCGTGGTGCGCGTGTTGCCCGGCATGCAGTCGGCATTTGTCGACATCGGCGGTGCGCGCGCGGCCTTTTTGCATGTCGCTGATCTGTGGGGCCAGCGGCAGGAGGGCGTCGAGGCGAAGCCGATTGAACGTCTGCTGTCGGAAGGGCAGAACCTGATGGTGCAGGTGATCAAAGATCCGATTGGCACCAAGGGTGCGCGTCTGTCGACGCAGATCAGCATCGCCGGGCGCCTGCTCGTGTTCCTGCCGCAGGACGACCATATCGGCATCTCGCAGAAGATCGGCTCGCACGAGCTGCGCGAGCAGCTGCGCGCACGCATGAGCGTGCTCGCCGCGCTGCCCGAAGGCACGGGGCCGACCGGCGGATTCATCCTCCGCACGAATGCCGAAGAGGCGACCGACGACGAGCTCAGCGAGGACATCCGCTACCTGCGCAAGACCTGGGGCGCGGTGCGCGAGCGCAGCTTCAAGTCGCCGCCGGGCACGCTGCTGCATCAGGATTTGAACCTGGTCGAACGCGTGCTGCGCGACCTCGCGCACGACGGTACACAGGCCGTGCGCATCGACTCGCGCATGCAGTTCGAGCTGCTGCACAAGTTCGGCCAGGAGTTCACGCCCACGGCGGTCGCCAAGCTCGAGCATTACGCCGGCGAGCGGCCGATCTTCGACCTGTTCAACATCGACGAGGAGATTGCGCGGGCGCTGACACGACGCGTCGATCTGAAGTCCGGCGGCTACCTGATCATCGACCAGACCGAGGCGCTGACGACGGTCGACGTGAACACCGGCGGCTTTGTCGGCGCGCGCAACTTCGACGACACGATCTTCAAGACCAACCTCGAGGCCAGCCTGGCGATCGCGCGCCAGCTGCGGCTTCGCAACCTCGGCGGCATCATCATCATCGACTTCATCGACATGACGCGCGAGGACCACCAGGCCGCCGTGCTCGCCGAGCTGCGCAAGCAGCTCTCGCGCGACCGCACCAAGATCACGGTGAGCGGCTTCACGCAGCTGGGTCTGGTCGAGATGACGCGCAAGCGCACGCGCGAGTCGCTCGCGCACATGTTGTGCGAGCCGTGCCCGACGTGCGAGGGCAAGGGCCAGGTCAAGACCGCGCGCAGCGTCTGCTACGACATCCTGCGCGAGGCACGCCAGTTCAACCCGAAGGAGTTTCGCGTGATCGCGTCGGCGACGGTGGTCGAGATGCTGCTCGACGAAGAGAGCCCGCACCTCGCTGGCTTGTCGGATTTCATCGGCAAGCCGATCTCGCTGCAGGCAGAACCGCTGGGCTCGCCCGAGCAGTACGACATCGTGCTGCTCTGATCAACCCGGCTTCACCGCCTCCAGCTCCCACAGGAAGTGCGTCAGACGGCCGCGCAGCCGGCGGTTCAGGCGGCGCAATTTCTGACGCGTCGTCAGCAGTGCTGAGGTCAGCGAATCGAGATTCACGACCCACTCGGTGCGCAGCGCGTCGAAGTTGCCCTCGAAGCCGTAGATCTGCCCGAGCCGGCTGTCGCCGCAGAAGTATTCGTGGGTGTGCTCTGTGATGATGTTGACGTGGGTCGGATCGACGAACGCGGCTTGGTTGGGGAACGCCGGTGTCAGCGCGTAGAGCCGGCCACCGGGCGCGAGCACGCGCCAGATCTCGTTCATCAGGACGATGAACGGGAACCACGTGGAACGGCCGTCGGTCGTGGCCAGTAGGCGCGGCACATGCTCGATGAAGTCGAAGGCCGAGACCGAGCCGAAGTGGTTGTCGGGATACGGGATCGGGTCGAGCACGACGTTCGCGCAGCGGAACTCGGCTTGCGGCGTCGAAGTGAGCGGTCGGATGTCGACGCCGCATAGCTCGCGCCGGCCGTACGGGTTGCGCGGCGTGAGACCGCAGCCAAGGTCGAGGTGGCGGTCTGGCAGGGTGGGCATGGTGCGGGTCCCGGTGGCGGTCATTTGGAGCCCTTCGACGCGGCAGGAAAGCGCGGTGCGATGCCGTGCGTGCGCAGTGTGCGCCGCAAGTCGCGTGTCTGCCAGCGCCAGCGCCAGCGCTTGAACGGGCTCTTTGCCTCGTCCCACAGCAGCGCCGCGAAACGCCACTCGGCGCGATCGCGTAGGGCGTCGGTCCAGCCGTTCGCCAGCGCGATGGCGACGAGGTGGCGCAGCGCCCGTTCGTTGGCCTTGCGCACATGCTCGAAGCGCGCCTCGGGGTGGCGCGTGCGCAGCAGCTTGCGGTTGCGGCGCATTAGCGTCTTCTGCGCCGAGCCCATGGATGAGAACGTGGCGCTGCCGAGATGGGCGATGAACACGTCCTCGGCGATGACTTGCTTGCGGCCGATGGCGCGCAAGCGCAGGCTGAAGTCAAAGTCCTCAAAGTAGCCAAGGCCGAAGCCGGTGTCCAGGCCACCGAGCTGGTGCCACACGCTGCGCTGGATCGCGACGCAGAAGAAGTCGGTACGGTAGCTCGGTATGAACAGCCTGGTGGGTGTGCGCATCGCCCTGGCGCCGATCTTGATCGCGTCGTCGAGCGGCACATCCGGCAGCGGCAGGCACTGGCCGTTTCCGGCCGCGTTGGTCACCGGACCGAGCATCGCCACCTTGGCAGGCACGCTGGCCAGCGCGGCCAGTAGCGCGTCGAGCGCGCCGGGCGGAAACAGCGTGTCGCTGTTGACCAGGCAGACCCACTCACCGGTGGCCACACCCACGCCGACGTTCATGCCGCCGGCAAAGCCGAGGTTGCGCGGCAGCGGCAGGTAGCGCACGCGCGGGTGTCGAGCGGCCCACGCGGCGCACTTCACGGCCGAGTCGTCAGACGAGCCGTTGTCGACAAGGATCAGTTCAGTGCGCGGGTTGTCCAGCATGGCGCCCAGCGTCGCCAGGCACGGCCCGGTCGTCGCGTCGAAACGCTTGTACGACAGCACGACAAACGACAGCGTCAGGCCTTCTTTCATCGCAGTGCTCCGAGGCGTCGGCGCCAGCGCTTGAGGTGCCGGCTCAGGATCGACGCGGCCGAGCGTGTGCCGGGCGCGTCGAGCTCGAACTCCCAGTTCGACTGGTAGACGGCGCCGAGGAACTGCTGCGCCAGCGTCGTTGGCGTCTCGCCCTGGCGGCGCATCTCGATGTACTGCCACTCGTGGTGGTAGACGCGAAACAGCGGCTCGATCGCGTCGATCGTGATGCTTCGGTGCGCGAGCAAGGCCTCGCCATACCAGCGGATCTCGGTCGGGATGTGGTCGATCGCGTCCCACAGCGTCCAGCCGCGCGGCGCGAGGAAGCGCTCGTGCAGGTCGGTCCACACGCGTGCCGACCACAGCGCCGGCGTCGGGCCGAAATCGAGATCCGGGCCGACGCGGCCGAACAGTGTCTTAACGCGCGCACTCTCGGTGCGGAAGTTCGCGAGCATGTCGCCGTGGCCTCGGTTCAGCGCGAGCTGCATCAGCTCGCGCGACTGGTGCATCAGCGTGTACGGGTGGCCGGCCGGGGCGATGAAGTCGCTCAAGCGCACGTCGCGCAAGAAAACGGTGTCCGAGTCCATGCACAGCATGCTCTGGCAACCGAGCAGCCGCCACGCGTCGGCCTTCACGACTTGCTGCATCCGGTAGCCGGGTGTCGCGCGATAGCGCGCGAGCAGGTCGCGCTGGGCGGCCTGCGGGTGGCTGCGCACGATGTCTTCGTCACTGACGAGCAAAGCCGCGTGGCCAGCGGTGAGCTCGCGGAACAGCGGCATGTCGGCGTCGGGGATCGCGACGACGATTGGCAACTTCTCGGGGTTGTGGGTTGCCAGTGAATCGAGCAGGCGCCTCACACGCGCGGCGTCGCCGCGGTACGACTTGCACAGCAGCACGAACGCGTCAGCCATGATCGACCGCATTCATGATGCGTTGTACGGCTTCGCCCACGGTGACTGGCGGCACCGGCACGTCGGGCAGCGGTCCGTTACGCCAGCGCTCGACGACCGCATCGAGTGCAGCCTCAATTGCGGGTGCGTTCGTCGATGGCGCGATCCGCCCGCCGTGCGCAAGCACGAGCGCGTCGAGCTGCGGGTTGTGGTGGGTGAGCGCCAGCACCGGCCGGCGCGCCCAGAAATATTCGTAGAGCTTGGACGGGATGTACTGCGGGCACTCGGCCGTGTCGCCGTGCAGCATCAGCAACACATCGACCTGCTGCATGCGCTGCATCACGCGCGCGCGGCCCGACAGCCCGGTGCCCGCGTCGAACTCGAGCCGGCCGAACGGCGTGACAACATCGCCCAGAGCCAGCGAGTCCAGCAGCTGGGCCGCGACCGGATCCAGCGCGCTGCCATAGACCTCGACGCGCAACAGCTCGCGCAGTTCGGGCCGGCGCGCCAGCAGCGCGGCGAGCGCGCGCAAGGTGGGCGCAAAGCTGCGGGTCGGCGACAGCGAACCGAAGTGGCCGAGCACGCAGAGATCGCCGCGCCGATAGTCGGTGTGCACGACCGGCGGCTCGGCGCCGGGCAGCACCATGATGCCGCGGGTGCCGAGCTCGGGATGACGTTCGCGCGCCGCATCGAGCGCGCCGTCGGTGAACCACCATGCTAGATCAGCCTCGCGGCAGATGTGGCTCTCCAGCCGCGCCAGAAAGCGTTCGTGGCGGCTTGTGAGCGCCGCGCCCGGGAACACCAGCGGATCGTGCACCTCAGCGATCCAGCGGCAGCCAGTGCGGCGCTTCAACCAGAGGCCGGCGAGATGCGCCGAGAACACCCCGCCGGTGCTGTAGACCAGATCGACCTCGCCGCGCTTGATCAGCGCCGCCCCGCGTGCGGCCGCCGGCAGCGCCCACGACCACTGGCTGCGCAATCCGCCGACGAGTCGCTCGATCGCGATGAACGGCGCGAGCACGCTGCTGATCAGCAGCGTCGCGACGCGGTAGACGAGACCGCGATCCCAGCGCCGCGCGAGCAGGTGGCGCAGGTCGAAACGCAGACCGGCCGGTCCCCAGGGCAGCAGCTGCTCGTGCGGGAAACGCGTGTCGCGCGTGCCCATCACGCTGCTCAGCACGACCGGTTTCACACCGGCCGCCATCAGGTGCGGCATCTTGTCGGTGATGGTCACGCTCTCGGCTCGCCCGTCAACGTTGAACGCGTGCGACAGGATCAGCCAGCGGCGTGGTGGCAACGCTGTCGTCATCGGCCCGCTTTGGGTACGCGGCCCATCAGGTAGAACTCGTCGTTCGGCCGCATCGACGTGAAGTTGGCCATCCGGTTCGACAGGCCGAACAGCGCGGTGATGCCAGCGATGTCCCAAGCGTCTTCGTCGGTGAAGCCGTGCGCGTGCAAGCCGGCAAAGTCATCATCGACCAGCGCATACGACGCGTTGCAGACCTTCATCGCAAAGCCCAGCATCGCCTTCTGGCGCGGCGTGATGTCGGCCTTCAGGTAGTTCGTCGCGAGCTGGTCGGCGAGTTTCGGCGCCTTCTAGAT
>JANYBE010000082.1 GCA_025360945.1 Rhizobacter sp.
AAGCGCGTGCTGACGCGCGACGGCACCAGCAGCTACTACATCAACAACCAGCCGGTGCGCCGTCGCGATGTGCAGGACGTATTCCTCGGCACCGGCCTTGGCCCGCGCGCCTACGCGATTATCGGCCAGGGCACGATCAGCCGGATCATCGAGAGCAAACCCGAAGAGTTGCGCCTGTTCCTCGAAGAAGCCGCCGGTGTGTCCAAGTACAAGGAGCGTCGCCGCGAGACCGAGAACCGGCTCAAGGACACGCGCGAGAATCTGACTCGCGTCGAAGACATCCTGCGCGAGCTTGGCAGCAATCTCGACAAGCTCGAGAAGCAGGCCGAGGTCGCGTCGCAGTACCGCGCGTTGCAAACCTCGGGCGAACTGAAGTTGCACCAGCTGTGGTTCCTGAAGCACCGCGATGCCGCGAGCGAGGAAGCGAGTGTCAAAAAGGCAGTCGCCGAGGCCGTCAACGGCCTCGAGGCGCGCACTGCCGAGTTGCGCCATGGCGAAGCCGAGCTCGAGACGATTCGCCAGGCACATTACGCGGCCAGCGACGATCTGCATGCGCACCAGGGCTCGCTGGCCGAAGCCGCGCTCGAGGTGAGCCGGCTCGAGGAGCGCATTCGTTATGTCGTCGAGGGCCGGGCGCGTGTCGAGCAGCGGCTTGTAGAGCTGAAAGTGCAGGGCGAACAGTGGGGCGAGCGACAGGCTCAGGCGCAGTCCGAACTTGAGCAGATCGCCGAGCAGATCACGTCGGCCGACGAGCAAAGCGATGTGCTGGCCGCGCAGGTCGAAGAGCATGCGGGCAACCTGCCGAATTTCGAGGACGCGGTGCGTGCCGCGCAGAACCTGAGCAACGAGCAGCGCACGAAGGTCGGCGCGGTGCAGCAGCAGATCCAGGTGCTCGCGGCCGAGAGTCGCAACGTCGAGGATCAGCGCCGCCAGTTCAACACGCGCCGCGACAAGCTCGGCGCCGAAAAGAGCCAGCTCGCCGCGCCGGACGCCGATCGCCTGACCGAACTGAAGCAGCAGTTCGACACCGCGCAGGAAGTCCGGGGCATTGCCGACGCACGTCTGCACGAGCTCGGCGAACAGGTGCCGGCGCTCGACGATACGCGCCGTTCGAAGCAGGACGCTGTCAACGCCGAAGGCGGCAAGCAGGCCGACCTCAGCGCCCGGCTCGACGCGCTACGTGCCTTGCAGGAGAAAGTGCAGACCGAGGGCAAGCTCAAGCCCTGGCTTGCCAGGCACGGCCTCGACGGGATCAAGGGCCTGTGGACCAAGATCCACATCGAAGCCGGCTGGGAGCCTGCGCTGGAAGCCGCGCTGCGCGAGCGCATGGGCGCGCTCGAGGTCGGCAGGCTGGAGACCGTGCGTGCCTTCGCCGCCGATGTCCCGCCCGCGCGGCTGGCGTTCTACACGCCGCCGCAGGCCGCCATCGCCAACACGCACCAGACGCTGTCGCGCCTGTCCGATCTGCTGCGCCTGAACGACGTGGGCATGAAGGCCTTGTTGAACGACTGGCTCGAGGGTGTTTACACCGCGGCCGACATGGACGCAGCGCTCGCCGCGCGCAGCAAGCTCACGCACGGTGAAATCATCATGACGCGCGACGGCCACGCGGTGAGCCAGTTCGGCGTGAGCTTTTATGCACCCGATTCGGAACAGGCCGGCATGCTGGCGCGCGCGCAGGAGATCGAGAACCTGGAGCGCCAGTTGCGCGCGCAGGTGCTGATCGCCGAGGAGTCGCGCAGTGCGCTGATTCGCGCCGAGGCGGCGTACACCGAGGCCTCGCAACGACTGGTCGTCGCGCGCCGCGAGGCCGGTGAAACGCAGACGCGCGCGCACCAGCTGCAGGTGGAGTGGCTGCGCCTGTCGCAGCAGGCCGAAGCGACGAGTGCGCGTCGCACGCAGCTTGCTGAAGAACTGGCCGAGCTCGATGCCCAACTCGAAGAGCTCGCCGAACGCCATGCGACCGGCGAAGCGCGCTTTGAGGAGCTCGACATGCTGCTTGGCGTCACGCAGGAACGCCACGCCGAGCTCGACGACGGGGTCATCAATGCCGAGCGCAAGCTGGCCGACGCACGTGCTCAGCTGAGCGCGCTGGAGCGCCAATCTCAGGAGGCGCAGTTCGCCTCCCGAGCGCTCGCAGCGCGGCGAGGCGAACTGCAGCGTGGCATCGAGACCGCGGTGCAGCAGCTTGCCGGCCATGAACAATCGCAGGTGCAGGCCCAGGAAGAACTCGTGCGCCTGACCGACGCCGCCGCGCAAGCCGGCCTGCAGACCGCGCTTGCGCTCAGGCTCGAACGCGAGGCCGCGCTCGGCGCCAAGCGCAGCGAGTACGACGACCTGACGCAGCGGCTGCGTCGTGCCGACGAGCACCGCATGCAGCACGAGCAGAGCCTTCAACCGCTGCGCGATCGCATCACCAAGCTGCAGCTCGAAGAGCAGGCGGCACAGCTCGGCGGCGCGCAGTACCTTGATCAACTCGTCGCTGCCGCCGTCGACTTCGAGGCGCTTTCGGCCGGCATCGAGCACGACGGCGTAAAGCTCAGCGGGCTGCAAGGCGAGATCGACCGCATCAGCCGCGAGATCAGCGCGCTCGGCGCGGTCAACCTTGCCGCGCTCGACGAGCTGACTGCGTCGCGCGAACGCAAGACCTTCCTCGACGCGCAGAACGCCGACCTGATCGAGGCGATGACGACGCTCGAGGACGCGATCCACAAGATCGACCTCGAGACCCGGGACCTGCTCGCGAGCACCTTCGAGCAGGTCAACACGCACTTCGGCCGCATGTTCCCGACATTGTTCGGCGGCGGTACCGCGAAGCTCGTGATGACCGGCGACGAAATCCTCGACGCCGGCGTGCAGGTGATGGCGCAGCCGCCGGGCAAGAAGAACAGCACTATCCACCTGCTCTCGGGCGGCGAGAAGGCGCTGACCGCGATCGCGCTCGTGTTCGCGATATTCCAGCTCAATCCGGCGCCGTTCTGCCTGCTCGACGAAGTCGACGCGCCGCTCGACGACGCGAATACCGAACGCTTCTGTAATCTGGTCAAGACGATGTCCGCACACACGCAGTTCCTCTTCATCTCGCACAACAAGATCGCCATGGAGATGGCCCAGCAACTGATCGGCGTGACGATGCAGGAGCAAGGCGTCTCGCGCATCGTCACGGTCGACATGCCGGCGGCGATCAGTCTGGCGGAGGCGGCGTGAGACGCGCCGTGCCGATCGATACGTTGCGGGCCGCTGCGAAGCC
>JANYBE010000084.1 GCA_025360945.1 Rhizobacter sp.
ACCTTGCGGCGCTCGTCGGTGATGTAGATCGCCGACATCGCCAGGTCGGCGCGCCTGGATACCAGCGCCGGAATCAGACCCTTGAAGTCGATGTCTATCCACTCGATCCTGCGCCCCATCGCCGACGCCAGCGCCTCGGCGAGCTCGATGTCGAAACCGGTGCGCTTGCCGTCCTTGACGAACTCCATCGGGGGGAACGTCGCGTCGGTCACGACCCGCAATGCCTCCTGGGCATGCACCGTGGACCAGGGCAGCAACAGGGAAGCGGCAGCGAGCAAAACGGAGCGGCGCAGGTTCATGGCTCAGGCCTCTAAGTGGTGTGGCTAAAGCCCCGGATTCTGCACGCTCCGCGTCGGTGCGAATTCAAGTCCTGGTTCTATCGATACAAGCTGTTCGGGAAGACGGCCAAGATCAGTTTGGGGCCGTACCCAACTGTCTCGCTCTCAGCGGCGCGGAAGCGAGCGTGGGAAGAGGCCGAAAGCTGGCGGTCGGTGGTGTTTGACCAAAGACGACAGCACCGCCGTCAATGCACACCATGTCGACGTTCTTGCGGAACGCTGGGGCTCAATCCAAAGATCCGCCAACGAGTCGACGGTCCCTCACTTGGCCACGACCGGGCCAGGCGTCCTACTCCCCAATCTCTTCAACCCGCTACCCGCCGCAAGCTCCACGCGATCTTGACGATCGTGCAAGACCAGCCCGTACAACGCCGAAACCGCGCGCGCAAAGGCGATGTTGTCGCCGGTCCGGAACAGCCCGCTGATGCCCAGCTCCTTGAATGACACGTAGCCGACCAGAACGATAGGATGCCGGCTGTACCGGTTCATTTCGACCACGGCGTCGGACAGCGGCACGTCATCGAAGACTGCCTCGCTGCGCCGCCACGCCATCAGTTGATCGACGTGCGGCCGGTCCATCTGCATGGTCACGCGCTGCGCGCCCTTGGCGGCCTCGCCGCCTAGCTCACTGAAACGCAATCGATCCCCAGGCTTCAAGAGAACCGGTCGCGCCTCCGGCGCCTTAAAGCTCTCTCCGCTTGCTGCGCGAACTCTCACCTGTCCCTCGATCAGAGTCACGTCCAATGCGTTGCTGCCGATCTCGCTGGTGGGGGTGAGTCGCACGGAAAACACCGTACCGAGTGCCACCACCTCGCGATCGCCTACCTGCACGACAAATGGCCGGCAGGGATCCTTGGCAACCTCGAACAGCACCTCGCCTTCTTCGACTATCACCGTGCGCTGCGCTGAGGCCAGCGCCGCTCGCACGCGAGTGGAGGTGTTCAGCGAGATGCGCGTGCCGTCCTTCAGAATCACCGTCCTCAGTTCCCCCACGTTGGTGGCGTAGGTGTCGTTGGCTTGCCAGGGCTGCATCACCGCCAGGAGGGCTGCCACGGCCAAGCCTGCCAGGGCGACTCCGACCGCCCGCCGGATCCGCCGGGTTGGCCAAGGCTTGTTCTGTGCCTCAGCACCAACCTTCGCAGCGGTCGCGTAGTCCCGTAGTGTGACGCGGGCAACGTCTTGCCAGGTATCCGTGCAGCGCTCGAAGGCCACGCGGTGCGCTTCCGATCGTGCCTGCCACGCGAGGCATTCACGCCCCATCTGGCTCGAACGCTCGGGGCCGTGCAAGCGGGCTATCCAGACGGCAGCTTCGGCAGCGATCTCCGGTGTCACTATGCCGCGCGCATCTCGAGACTCGCCCCGCCCGGCAGGCGCCTGGGGCTGCTGCACCGCTACCAGCCCTCCATCCAGCTCGTGACCTGCAGCGTGGCCTTGGCGACGTGCTTTTCCACCGTGCTAATGCTCAACTGATGGCGCTGGGCGATCTGCTGGTAACTCATGCCGTCGACTCGGTGAGCCAGGAAGATGTCGCGGGTCTTCTCATTCAGACGACCCAGGCACACGCTCAGGCGTGCGACGCGCTCCCGGGCCAGAACCACGGCTTCGGCGGTGGGAGTGGCGTCGATGAGGACCACCTCGTCGAGCAGGACTTCCTCGCCGTGGTTCACGCGCATGCGGTGCGTGTCGATCGACAGGTTCAACGCCGTGCGCATCAGGAACGCCTCGGGTTTGGCAACGGCTCGCTCGCGTTCATAACAGGCCAGCCGAATCCAGGCTTCCTGCACCAGATCGTCCGCGTCGTGCGCCGACCGTCCTCGGCGCATCAGGGCGGCCCGGACGCGGGAGAAGGCGGCTTGCCAGTTGGTGGCCATCGGTAGCTCAGCCGACCGACCCTGGGAAGTGATGCCGAGACCGAGAGTCCACTTGCGCTGTGGCGTCCAAGCGAAACGGTGCGATCTTCCGCTCGGCACGCTTCAAATCGCCAATGACGAACGAGCGGGCCGCTTCCAGGTCGTTGAACGGTCCGTGCCGGGCGACCGCCAACGACACGCGGTACTGCAGTCGCTTCGCGGCGCCTTCGCTTGCGTAAACGATTCGCTGGCGCATCGACACCCTCACTGGAGGGCGGAACTGAGGATCGGCGGCGCCCGTTCGCTGGGACACCGCACGGCGCGTACGGCTCACAGGTCTGGCAGCAGGCGGCGCTCCAAGAGATACCGTGCTCGGGAATGCCCTCCTCAAGGCCGCAGCGTCCATGCCGGGCTCGCTGACGACAGACCCGATGCACTCCACGTCTCGCAACTGGAGATCGTCGAACACCTCCGCCCACCCCGTTGTGGCTGGCTCGTGCGCGGGCCAAGCGCCCAGCACTTCGCATTGGCTGTCGGAGAGCACACCGAATGCCCACAGTACTGTGCCGGAAGACGCGACGCCGTCCTTCTCCGACTGAACAGGAAGGGCTTCGAAGCGCACGAGGCAGTATCGACAGCACAGCGGAACGGACCGCCATGCGGCATTGCTTGCTAAGAGGTCATCGTTCATGACTTGCTCCAAACCAAACGTGCGTCGACCCAGGTATCGCATCGATCGTCGGGTCGGTGCCCAAGACACTTGCCCAGACGCAAGCGATTTTCGCATAGTCCAACTTCGCTTGGAAGCTCGGCAACCAACACAGGTTGCCGATGTCCAAGCCGCTCCACTCCGCCGCCTACTCACTCTTCATTGAGGAGTTGCGAGCGGCTCGCGACCGAGTCGGCGTGAGCCAGAAGGAATTGGCGGCGCGGATCGGAGAGGATCAGACGTTCGTCAGCAAATGCGAACGCGGGGTGCGTCGCCTGGATGTAGTGGAATTGAAGCGTTGGACCGATGCGCTTGGCGTGGGCCTGATCGACTTTGTGAAGTTGCTCGATCACCGTCTGGATAGGAACCAAGCCCTTAAGCCGCTACGGCGGCCTAAGAACTAGGTACGGAGCAGGCTTTCTGAGCATAGCCCTCGAGTCGTTGGCTGAAGTCTGGACGCCGACCTGCCTCAGCATTGCTCTCGTAATCAGGCCAACATGCTGGAACGTTTTCCGTGCGCGAGGTCGGTTGGCGGGTGCCTACGGGATCCGACCGACGCAATGGCGCAACGCCTGCGCGCGAAGTTCGATGCGCGGTCGCTGCGCTGATGGCGGCGATCTCGCACGAGCCGGCGGCCCTGCACCTGGCCCACTGCCCGAAGCCATCGCCGCATGCCAGGGCAAGACCGCGGGCACGCAGGTGCGCTTGAGCGGCCGCAACGGCGAATCGTTCACTGGCGCGTGTCAGTTGATCAACGGCGTGCTCGCGGCGCGGCCGGCCGGCAACGCAGGCCCGTCGCCGCGCCGATAATCGGCGCGATGAGCACCGCACTGCACCACATCGCCAACCGCACCCGCAAACTTCCGCCGCTACGCGTCGGCGTTGGCGGGCCGGTGGGCTCGGGCAAGACGACGCTGGTCGAGATGCTGTGCAAGGCAATGCGCGAGCGCTACGACCTGGTCGTCGTCACCAACGACATCTACACCAAGGAGGACCAGCGCCTGCTGACCGTGGCCGGCGCGCTCGAGGCTGAGCGCATCATGGGTGTGGAAACCGGCGGTTGCCCGCACACCGCGATCCGCGAAGACGCGTCGATCAACCTTGAGGCAGTCGACCGCATGCTCGAAAAGTTCCCGAACGCCGACATCGTCTTCATCGAGAGCGGCGGCGACAACCTCGCGGCGACCTTCAGTCCCGAGCTCAGCGACCTGACGATCTACGTGATCGACGTGGCCGCCGGCGAGAAGATCCCGCGCAAGGGCGGGCCGGGCATCACCAAGAGCGACCTGTTCGTGATCAACAAGACCGACCTCGCGCCCTATGTCGGCGCGAACCTCGATGTGATGGCGGCCGACACGAAGCGCATGCGCGGTGCGCGGCCGTTCGTGATGAGCAACCTGAAGACCAAGACCGGTCTCGACGAAGTCGTGAGATTCATTGAGACCAAGGGAATGCTGGTCTCGTAGTCCGCTGGCTCAGGCAGGCAAGGGCTGCTCGCCGCCGAGCGCATCGATCAGGTCTGGGATCAGCTGACGCAGCTCGCCAGTGGCGATTGCGGCGTCGGCATCGAAGGCTTCGTCCTTGCCCGGCTTACTGCCCTCGAACACACCGTCGACAAACGCGATCTTCTTGACCTGCATCGTCTCGGTCAGCAGGAACGACACGCGGCCCTGCCAGGTGAGCGCCAGTTTGGTCGGCAGCTTGCCCTCGGCCACGTAGCGGCGGACCTCCTCGGTGTCCAGCGGGTGGCGCGCGTAGCGCACGACCGACTTCATCTCGTCGGCCGACTTGAGCTCGCATTCGCGATCCACCGTGAAGGCCGGCGGCGGTTCGCCGCTGGCGAGCCAGCGCGTCATCGCCACCGCTGCAGACTCGACCGTGGCGACATGGTTGATGCTCAGGCCCTCGAAACACTTGACGAGCAGCGTCACGACCTCGTCGGCGCGCGCCGGGCTGCTGGCGTCAATCAGCAGCAGCATGTGCTGCGCGTCGATCCAGACATTGATGGCGGCCTGCTTGGTGAAGGCCTGCGGCAGCAGTTCGAGCACCGCATCTTCCTTCAGCTCCTTCTTCTGCTTCTTGCCGGGTTTGCGCCCGGTGGTCTTCTCGATCTGCGCGGCCATCTCGTCGACGCGGCGCTTCACGACAGTGCCAGGCAGCACCATGTGCTCGGTCGCAAACTTCAACAGCAACTGGCCGGCGACGACCTCGGCGAGCGGGCCGTGCGCCACGCCGCGTGGTTCGACCCAGCCGACGGAGGTTGGCTGGGTCGCGCCGCATTCCACAAAACGCGCCTTCGCGAGGCTCACTTGCATTTGCGCGGCGCTGACCGACCAGCCAGCCGCAATGCGATACACGATCAGGTTCTTGAACAAGGACAACTCTTCTCGGAAAACTTCTTGGGGAAAAAGGCGCGGTGCTGCGCCCGGGGGAAAATCAGCGGATCGTCGTCGCCGCGCTCTGGACGGCCTTCACCGCACCGGCGCCGATGGCGGCGCCCAAGCGCTTCGCGAGTCGCTCGGCGACGTTTTCCTTGGGCGTGTAGTCGACCACCTCTGCGGCCTTAACGACCTCGCGCGCGACGAAGTCCAGATTGCCCAGGTGATCGACCAGGCCCATCGCGAGCGCCTGTTCGCCGTTCCAGAACAGGCCGCTGAACATCTCCGGCGTCTCCTTCAGACGCTTGCCGCGGCCTTGGCGGACGGTCGCGATGAACTGCTGATGGATCTGGTCCAGCGTGGCCTGGAGGTAGCCGCGCTGCCTGTCCGTCAGCGGCGAGAACGGATCGCCGATGCCCTTGTTCTCGCCCGCGGTCAACAAACGCCGCTCGATGCCGAGCTTGTCCATCAGACCGGTGGCGCCAAAGCTGTCCATCAGCACGCCGATCGAGCCGACGACCGAGGCCTTGTCGGCGTAGATCTCGTCGGCTGCGACCGCGATGTAGTACGCGCCCGAGGCGCAAGTGTCTTCGACGACGGCGTAGACCTTCTTGTTGTGCAGCTTCTTCAGGCGGCGGATCTCGTCGTTGATGATCCCGGCCTGCACCGGGCTGCCGCCGGGCGAGTTGATGCGCAGCACGATGGCCTGCGCGTCTGCGTCCTCGAACGCGCTCTTGATGCCGGGCACGAGGTTCTCGGCGCTGGCCTCGGCGCCGGCCGCGATCTCGCCGCGCACTTCGATCAGCGCCGTGTGCGGGCCGCTGGGCGCATTGCTGTGCCCCCGCGTGGCGAACAGCGCGAACGCGACGATCGCGAACAGTGCCAGCCAAACGAGGCGGAAAAAGTTGCGCCAGCGGCGCTCGCTTCGGCGATCGTTCAGCAGCTCGCGCGCGAGCTTCTCGGCCGTAGCACTCCACACCGGCGCGGCTGCCGGCAGTTGATCTTCAGAGGTCGTCATCAGAGGGCCGAATCACTCGGCAAAAGCGGGTTTCGTGTCGCGTGAAGGATACCAATAGACCTGACCGTCGCGCTCGAAGGCTTCGATCACGGTCAGTTTGCCGCGTCCGCACGGCCCGCCGGCGCAGCGGCCGGTCAGCGGCTCGTAGACGGCGCCGTGGATCGAGCACATGATGAATTCGCGGCCGCTGTCGAGGAACTCGCCGTACTGCCAGTCCATCTCGGTCGGCACATGCAGGCAGCGGTTAAGGTAGGCGACGATCCGGCCGTCGAAGCGCAGCACGAAGGCACGCGCCGGCTCGCGGTAATGCAGCACATCGAAGACGTAGGCGTTGCCCTTCTCGGCCAGTGCATCCGAAGCGCACAGCGGCAGCGGCGACGCCCTGAGGGTCTCATCCATGACGCACCAGCCAGTCGTGCAGGTCGGCCATCGAATGCGCGACATGCCGGGTCGGGAAGGCCTCGAACGTGCCGTGCTCGTGCGCACCGTAGCTCACACCGACGCTGGCCACGCCGGCGTTCAGCGCGAGCTGCAGGTCGTGCGTCGTGTCACCGATCATCAGCGTGCGCTCGGGCGCCATCTGCAGCTCGTCCATCAATTCGAACAGCATGCGCGGGTCGGGCTTGGACGCGGTCTCGTCGGCGGTGCGTGTCGCGTCGAAGATCCCGCGCAACGCCGAAGTTTTCAACGCATCGTCCAGCCCGCGACGCGACTTGCCGGTCGCCACCGCGAGCAGATGGCCGCGCGCCTTCAGCGCTTCGAGCATCGCCAGCGTTCCGTCGAAGAACATGAGCTCGTGCTGGCGCGCGACATAGTGGTGTCGGTAGCGCGCACCCAGCTCGGGGTAACGCTCGCGCGGCAGACCGGGCGCCGCGTGCTGCAGCGCTTCGACCAGGCCCATGCCGATCACGTAGCTGGCCTGCGCGTCGGTCGGCATGGCCACGCCCAGATCGACGCACGCGGCCTGAATGCAGCGCGTGATCAGCGCGGTCGAATCGAACAGCGTACCGTCCCAGTCGAAGATAACGAGGTCGAAAATCCGCGAGGAGCTCATGAGGGCGCGAGCGCGTGAATCAAGGCTTCGCATTCTGCCGGCAAGGGCGCGGCGAGCTGGATCACCTCGCCACTCGCAGGGTGCGTGAAACGCAGGTGACCGGCGTGCAGGAACATGCGGTCGAAGCCGGTACGTCGTGCGATGGTCTTGTTGAGCGCGAAGTCGCCATACTTCTCGTCACCGACGATGGCGTGGCCCTCGTGCGTGAGATGAACGCGGATCTGGTGCGTGCGGCCGGTCTTGATCGTCACGTCGAGCAAGGTATAGCCCTTGAGCTGGCGGGCCACCTTCACCAGCGTGATCGAGCGTTTGCCCGCGTCGTGCTCGTCGTCGACCGCACGCACACGGCGCTCGCCCTCGCCGGTCAGGTACTTGTGCAGCGCTACGTCGATGACCTTGCGGCTCCCCGGCCACTCGCCGATCACCAGCGCCGCGTAGGTCTTGCCGATGACCTTCTCGCCTGAATGCGCGCGCAGCTGGTCTTGCAGCGCGACCAGAGCCGAGCGCTTCTTCGCGATCAGCAGCAGTCCCGAGGTTTCCTTGTCGAGCCGGTGCACCAGTTCCAGAAACTTCGCCGTCGGCCGCGCTTGACGCAGCTGCTCGATCACACCGAAGCTCACGCCGCTGCCGCCATGCACCGCAACGCCGGCGGGCTTGTCGATCACCAGCAGGTGCTCGTCCTCGAACACGACGGCGAATTCGCGCGCCGGTGCCGCTCGCGCGTCGACCTTCTCGGCCACCCGCACGGGCGGGATGCGCACCTCGTCGCCGAGTGCCAGTCGAGTGTCGGCGCCGGCCCTGCCCTTGTTGACCCGCACCTCGCCGGAACGAATCACCCGGTACACGTGGGTCTTGGGCACGCCCTTGAGCAGCTTGACAAGAAAGTTGTCGAGCCGCTGACCCTCGGAGGACTCGTCGATCAGCACGCGGTGCACGGCCGGCGCCGACGTGGCGCCGGTTGCTCCTGGTTTGGCCCCTATAATGCGTTGCACCACGTTAATGCGATAAGTGTTTGATTCTTCTGAGTTTAGTCTCGGGATCGACACCGCAGCCCGTGGCGGTCGGGGGCATATTGGTTAAAGCGCCCCTGCCACAAGGTGATGCAACGCCTCGATGCAGATGGCGGGCACCGTCCCCAAGTGACGGCGCGGCCGAACAGCCCGAGGCGGAAGAGCAAACAAAGAACGAGCCCATTCAAAGGTTTTCCACGGCAGGAGATTCAACCGCTCCTGCTTGCGTCCAGCGAACTCCAGGCGATGCCGATCCCCACCCTCGAACCACGACGCCCCGCGCGTTTGCTGCCCAGGCCAAGAGCCTGCGGCACGGCGAACGCACCCGGCGTGGGTCGCCGGTGGCCGACATGCGCTGAGTCCGCCGTCACGCACGCGCCAACGCTGCAAATCCAGGTACAGCGGCCGGTCTTCTGACCGCCGCCGAACCCCCGCAGTCCAGGGCGATACCCCAAAAGCTTCGTTCCCGTTTCTCGTGCATCGAATCGTCGCCGACCGGCCAACCGCCGGGGGCGGCTGTGTGATGTGCGCGGCCATCGAAGGCCGCGCGAAGGAGTGCACGAATGAAACGCATGCTGATCAACGCGACGCAGCCCGAAGAGCGCCGCCTGGCCATCGTCGATGTCCAAAAGCTGATGGACTTCGAGACCGAGATCGAAGGCCGCGAACAACGCAAGGGCAACATCTACAAGGCCGTCGTGACGCGCGTCGAGCCTTCGCTCGAAGCCTGCTTCGTCGACTACGGCGAAGACCGCCACGGCTTTTT
>JANYBE010000142.1 GCA_025360945.1 Rhizobacter sp.
CCGCCCAAGCGCTTCGGCGCGCCGTCCGAGATCACGTGCTTGAGGCTGGTGCCGGCGGTCTCCTGACGCCCGAACCCGGGTCGCAGGGTGGTCGATGCGCCGCCATACAATCGACAGGCTATGCCGCTGGCGTCGTGCCCGGCTCCAATAAGGAATTCCAACGTGTTCATGTCCGAAGCCTTTGCGCAAGCCGCGCCTACCGCCGCCACAGGAGCGGGGTTCGATCCCATGCAGCTGCTGATGTTCGGCGGCATGTTCGTAGTGCTGTACTTCGTGATGATCCGCCCGCAGATGAAGCGCCAGAAGGAAGCCAAGACGATGATCGATGCGCTCGCCAGAGGCGACGAGGTCGTCACCACAGGCGGCATGCTGGGCAAGATCTCGAAGATCGGTGAAAGCTACCTGACGGTCGAGATCGCCAGCGGCATCGAGATTCAGGTGCAGCGCGGTGCGGTCGTGCAGGTGCTGCCCAAGGGCACTCTCGCCACCAAGTAAAGAAGCCGGATGCGCGGCGCTTCGGGAACCCGAGGCGCGCGAAGGAACGACCTGATGAATCGCTACCCCTCATGGAAATACGCGCTCCTCGTGATCGCCTTGTTCATTGGACTCGTCTACACGCTGCCCAACTTCTTCGGCGAGGCGCCGGCCGTGCAGGTCAGCAGCGGCAAGGCCACGCTCAAGCTGGACGCGACGATGGCGCCTCGCATCGAGCAGGTGCTCAAGCAGGCCGGGCTGAAGGCCGACTTCGTGCAGTTCGAGGGCAACTCGGTGAAGGCGCGCTTCAACGACCTCGATTCGCAGCGCAAGGCCAAGGACGCCATCAGCGCCGCACTTAACCCCGACCCAACGAACCCGAGCTACATCGTCGCACTGAACCTGTTGTCGCGTTCGCCCTCATGGCTCACCTCGTTGCGCGCGCTGCCGATGTTCCTTGGGCTGGACTTGCGCGGCGGCGTCTACTTCCTTATGCAGGTCGACATGAAATCGGCGCTGACCAAGAAGGCCGAAGCGTTGACCGGTGACATCCGCACGCTACTGCGCGACAAGAACTTGCGCCACGCCGGTGTCACGCGCGATGGCAACAGCGTCGACGTGCGCTTCCGCGATCGCGAGACGCTTACGGCCGCGCGCGCGCTGCTGCAGGAGCAACTGCCCGATTTGCAGTGGGTCGAGACACCCGACGGCACTGACACCAAGCTCAGTGGCAGCCTCAAGCCCGAAGCTGCTAAGCGCGTGCAGGACACGGCAATCACGCAGAACATCACGACGCTGTACAACCGCGTCAATGAACTCGGCACGACCGAGCCGGTCATCCAGCAGCAAGGCCCGGACAGGATCGTGATCCAGCTGCCAGGCGTGCAGGACACGGCGCGCGCAAAAGACATCATCGGGCGCACCGCGACGCTCGAACTGCGCATGGTCGACGGCAGCGCCGAAGCAAGTGCCGCCGCCGCCGGGTCGGGTCCGGTACCGTTCGGTACCGAGCGCTTCACGGACCGCGACGGCAGTCCATTGATCGTCAAGCGCGATGTCGTGATCACCGGTGACAACCTCTCGGGCGCGGTACAGAACTTCGACGGCCAGACCCACGAGCCCATCGTCAGTCTGACCGTCGACGCCAAGGGCGCGCGCATCATGAAGGACATCTCGCGCGACAACATCGGCAAGCGCATGGCGATCCTGCTGTTCGAAAAAGGCAAAGGTGAGGTCGTGACCGCGCCGGTCATCCGCGGCGAACTCGGATCGCAGTTCCAGATCTCCGGGCGAATGACGGCGGCTGAAGCCGCGGACACGGCGCTGCTGTTGCGTGCGGGCTCGCTCGCGGCGCCGATGGAGTTCATCGAAGAGAAGACCATCGGCCCGAGCCTGGGCGCCGAGAACATCAGCAAGGGCTTCCATAGCGTGCTGTTCGGCTTCGCGGCGATCGCGCTCTTCATGTGCGTTTATTACCAGCTCTTTGGCATCGTGTCGACGCTAGCGCTGGGTTTCAATCTGCTGCTGCTACTGGGAGTGCTCTCGATGCTGCAAGCGACGCTGTCTCTGCCCGGCATCGCCGCGATCGCGCTGACGCTGGGCATGGCGATCGACTCGAACGTGCTGATCAACGAACGCGTGCGCGAAGAGCTGCGCGCCGGCATGGCGCCGCAGGTCGCGATCCACACCGGCTACGAGCGCGCGTTCGCGACGATCCTCGATTCGAACGTTACGACCCTGATCGCCGGTCTCGCGCTGCTCGCGTTCGGCTCGGGTCCGGTGCGCGGCTTCGCGGTCGTGCACTGCCTAGGCATCATCACCTCGATGTTCTCATCGGTGGTGTTCTCGCGCGGGCTGGTGAACCTCTGGTACGGCCGCCAGAAAAAGCTCAAGGGCGTAGCTATCGGCCAGGTCTGGAAGCCGCTGGCCGATGTGCCTGCGGTCAAGACCTGATCGCGCAACGCACAAGGACAAGACATGGAGTTCTTCAGATTCAGGCGCGACATTCCGTTCATGCGGCATGCGCTGGTGTTCAACATCATATCGGCCGTCACCTTCTTGGCCGCGGTGTTCTTCCTCGCCACGCGCGGGCTGCACTTCTCGATCGAGTTCACCGGCGGCATCAACATGCAGGCGAGCTACGCGCAGACTGCCGATGTCGAGAAGATCCGCGCGACCGTCGAGAAGCTCAATTTCGGCGAAGTGCAGGTGCAGAACTTCGGCAGCTCGCGCGACGTGATCATCCGTCTGCCGGTCGCCAAGGGCATCAAGCAGACCGAGGTCGTGGCGAGCGTGTTCGACGGCCTGTGCAAGGCAGAGGGCGGTGGCGTCAGTACGCGCGAGGTGACGAGCCCGAAAGGCGAGGTGACGTCGCGGCCAGTTTGTTCGGCGGGCACGCTTGAACCGGTCACCCAGCAAAGCGTCGAGTTCGTCGGGCCGCAGGTCGGGCGCGAGCTGGCGGTCGACGGTGCGAAGGCGCTCGCCTTCGTCGTGATCGGCATCATGATCTACCTCGCGATCCGCTTCGAGTGGAAGTTCGCGGTCGCAGCGATCATCGCCAACCTCCACGACGTGATCATCATCCTCGGCTTCTTTGCATTCTTCCAGTGGGAGTTCAACCTCACGGTGCTCGCGGCGGTGCTGGCGGTGTTGGGCTACTCGGTGAACGAGTCGGTGGTGATCTTCGACCGGATCCGCGAGGCGTTCAGACGCTTTCGCAAGATGAACACTCACGAGGTCATCGACCACGCGATCACCAGCACGATGAGCCGCACGATCATCACGCACGGCTGTACGCAGATGATGGTGCTGTCGATGCTGATCTTCGGCGGCCCCACGTTGCACGGCTTCGCCATTGCGCTGACCATCGGCATCCTGTTCGGCATCTACTCGTCGGTGTTCGTGGCCGCAGCCATTGCCATGTGGCTGGGCGTGAAGCGCGAAGACCTGGTGAAGGCCGCGCCCAAGGAAACCGACCCGGACGATCCGAACGCAGGAGCGGTGGTGTAGAGTCCAAAAGGACATTTTTCACGGACGTACATCACCCATCCCATGCCGACCCCTGCCAACCCGACGGCGCTGGCCCAGAAGGCAAGGC
>JANYBE010000148.1 GCA_025360945.1 Rhizobacter sp.
GAGCGCGTACCCGATCGCGCCCACGGTGCTCACCGCCGGGGCACAGTACACGGGCTTCCAGACCCGGCCGCGCACGGCCGCGGGGACCTTCAACGTGGCCGACGCAGCCCACCCGGCCACGGGGGACTGCTCGCAGTGCCATGCCGGCTTCACCGCATTCACGGGTGAGGCCAAGCCGGCTGGCCACATTCCCACGACCGTCACGACGTGCGCGACCTGCCACGTGGTCGCAGGTGACTTTTCGATCGTAGGACTAACGGCCAACCTGACGACGCTACACACCGGCGTGGCGAGCAACTGCATTGCTTGTCATTCCACCGGCACCGGCTACGGACCGTTCGCTGGGTGCAACACTCAGGCCTCGTGTGCGTCGCCGCCGCCGCTGACCTACCAACCCAAGACACCCCCCCTCGCAGCAGGCGGATCGCCGACGGCGCCGTCTTCGGCGACGCACATCCCGACGGTCGGAATCACATGCGAGAAGTGTCACTCGGCAACGGTGTTCACTTCGTTCGCCGGCATGAACATGAAAGGCAATACGACAGCACATACGGCCGTCGCGGCGGCGACCTGCGAAAGCTGCCACGAGTACCAGTACGTATGGTACGGCGTGACGATTCGAACGACGGGTTCGCCTAACCACCACGGTCGCGCGACGGGCCAGGATTGCATCAGCTCGGGCTGTCACAGCCGGAGCTACTCGGGGTTCAGCAACGAGGCGCGGGTGCGGCCTGTTCTGCGTTCCGCGGTGAACGGCGGCGTTCGCCGCCTGCTGCCGGATGGCACGGCAATGCCGGGCACAACCGGGTCGACGCAGGTCTTTGATCACCAAGGCGTGCTGCCTGGGCAATGTCGAACCTGCCACAACGGCCAGGCCTCGATGGGCCAGCCGACCCGGCACCTCGTGACGCGCGCGTCGTGCGACACGTGTCACCGCACGACTGCTTGGATCCCCGCGCAGTTCAGTCACCAGGGTGTGCTGCCGGGTCAGTGCCAAACCTGTCACAACGGCAGCTCTGCCACCGGAAAACTCTCCGGCCATTTCATCACGGCGCGCTCGTGCGACGCCTGCCACCGCACGATCGGCTGGGTGCCGGTCATGTACTCGCACGTCTCGCCGCTGTATCGGGCACAACCCTACAAGACGAGTTGCGTCAGCTGCCACGTCACGAACGGCGAGATCATTCCGCGGCAGCTCAGGGGCAATCCGAGGCCCAAGCCCGTTCCAGGGCCATAAGAATGTCCGAGAACTCGATTGGGACATCTCGCCGGCGTGGCGGCGCCTGTGCCATGACCAGATTTCGTCAGATTCTCCTGCGCCTGTTCGTCGGCCTCGGGTCGGCGCTGACACTGCTCCAAGGACATGCGCAGACCGTCGACGACGTGACCGTCGAGCCGCAGGGCAATGACGTCGTCGCGCACGTCGTGTTCAATGCGACGGTCCGCTTCCTGCAGCAGTCACCAACCAGTCCGGCAGAGCTGTATCGCATCACCTTCGACCTGGTCGCCGGGGACGAGACCGTCGTCAACCAAACAGCCGAAGAGTCCAAGAGGGTCGCCGCTGCGGGTGCTGCTCCCGAATTCACGCTCACGTATTCACCGGAGCGCGGGCGCCGCACGAAGACCCTGACCTTGACGCTGCGATCGAGCGTTGCCATCAAGGTGCGGCAAGGGGCTTCTTCGCGCGTGATCGACATTGTCTTCGTCGGGCTTGCCCCCAACGCGCCGGCGGCGGACGTGTCTGCGAAACCAGGGGTCACACCGAGCTCCGACAGGCGATTTGCCGTCACCTTGCAAAGCGTCCCGGTGACTGAAGTCGACAAGCTGTTGCCCGTACCCAGCCGCTTCGAGCGCCTCGAAGTATTCGGAACCAACTCGGTGATCGGAGGCGTCACCACGATGGACGTCAATGTCGGCTACTTCGCAACACAGGGCGAAGCCGAGGCCGTTCGGCGTGAGGCGCTCGCGCGCTTCCCCAATGCGGTGGTCGTCGACCTTGTCAAGCGGCGAGAGGACGTGCTCAGAGCCGCATCGTCGGAGGCGCGCGCCGCCGCGATACCGCTCCCGGCGCGCACTGACGAGCCCGCGCCGCCGGCTGCACCTTTGACCGCCGCGTCGGGCGCGGAACCGACGGAGACGACGGCCGTCGAGACGCGAGCGACGGACTTGATGGCGCGCGCGCGCGAAGCGCTGGCCGCGCGCAGGTATGAGGCTGCGATCGATCAAATGAACCAGCTGCTCTTGCTCCCGCCGAACCGGCTCTCCCAGGAGGCCCAGGAACTGATCGGCGTGGCTTGGGAGCGCGCCGGCAATGTACGGCGGGCACGCGTAGAGTACGAGCTCTACTTAAGGCTGTTTCCCGAAGGTGAAGGCGCTCAGCGCGTCGCTCAGCGGCTTGCATCGCTGGAAGGCGGATCGACTGCTGGTGCCCCGACCGCTGGCACGGCGCCCGTGGAAGCAGGAGTGCGACCGGCCGAGCGAAGGAGCGATCGGCTCACCGGCAATGTCGCGCAGTACTACTACGGCGGCAAGGCGCGCAGCCAGTCGCTGGTCAATATCGCGGCGGGCATCGACCAGTCCACATTGACGAAGACGACGGAGTCGGCGATCGTCACCAGCGTCGACCTGGGAGCGCGCTATGCCACGCCTGAATCAGAGACTCGCGTCGTTCTTCGAGGCACCAACTCAGCCAATCTCGCGTCCGACTCGCACAGCGCAAGTCTGCTGAGCGCTGCCTACGTCGACTACAAGCGAATCGAGAGCGGTCTGGCCGTTCGACTCGGCCGGCAGTCGTCGATCAGCGGCGGACTGCTTGGGCTGTTCGATGGTGTTTCGCTGGTCTATCCGGTGGCACAGGGCTGGAAGGTTGATCTGATGGGCGGGGTGCCCGCGAATCCGCTGGTGTCCGCGCCGTCAGAGCGGCTGCTGGCTGCGATGGTCGAGGCAGACAACATCCTGGAACATTGGGGCGGCAACGTCTACCTGATCGACCAGACGACCGAAGGCATTGCCAACCGGCGTGCATTGGGTGCGGAGGTGCGCTACTCCGATGAGCTGTTGTCGGTGTATTCGCTGCTGGACTATGACACCCTGTTCCGCAAGGTCAACGCTGTCTCGTTGCAGGGTTCGTTCCAGGCGCCAGCTCAGACCACGATCACGCTGCTGGTGGATTCGCGCAAGGCGCCGTCACTGCAGATGACGAATGCGCTGATCTCCTCGGGCGCTACATCGCTCAAGGCCCTGCTGCAACTGCAGACGCTGGAGCAGGTGCGCGATGCTGCGCTGTCGACCACGGCCGAAGCCAAGCAGGCGCTCGTGAGCGTATCCCGGCCGCTGAGCCAGAAGTGGCAGATCGCCATGGACCTGCGCTACAGCGCGATTGGCGCCTTGCCCGCGGTGGGAAACTTCGACGCCACGCCGGCCACCGGGGGCCAATACGGCGCGACCCTGCAGCTCACGGGCTCGAACCTGTACTCCTCGCGCGACATCAACAATTTCAACTTAAGTCTGCTGACCACGCCCTTCTTCAAGGGCGCCCAACTTGCGTACAACAACCTTACCGGCCTGCGTGACAACGACTTCACGATCGAGCCGTCGTTCCGCTTTTACACGCAGCATGACAACCAGGGCGTCAAGCTGTACCGAATTTCCCCGGGACTGCGTTCGTCCTATCGATTTTCGCCTCGCGCCAGCGTGCTCGGCGAAGGCGTCGTCGAGCATTCCAAGACCAACGGCCCCACCAACAATGACACGACGAATTCCATCTTCTTCTACGTCGGATACCGCTACGAGCTGTTCTAGGGTGACAGCTTGAGTTCGGAGGTCTGGACGAGCATCTTCGCGTTCGTCGCGCTGGCCGCGGTGGGTATCGCGCTGGCATTCGGGGTTCGATCGCGCCAGCATCGCGCGCTTCTGGCCGCCCAATTGCAAGCGCGCATCGACGCATCCAAGGTGGAACTTGAAGTACTGAAGGATCGGCTCGCCGCCAACGACATTGACAGCCAGACCTATGACGAACAGTCGCAGGTGCTTGCTTCGAACCTTCTGAGCACCAGCGCGGGAGCGCCCTACGCAGACGCGACAGGGCGCCGGCGTCGAATCCGGCCAGTGATACTGATGAGTTGCCTGCTGATGGCAGGGCTCGTCGCGGCAGCGGTCTATTTGCTCGAGGACCGCATATCTGGGGCGCCCAGGCCCGCGCCAGTCGGCGACCGGAGTGCGTCCTCTGCGCAAGCACCATCGCGAGACGCAGACAGGTCCGTCCGTGCGCTCTCCGACGAGCAACTTCAACGCATGGTCGATCAGGCCACGGCGCAGGTCAAGAGCCGCCCCAAGGACGCTGCGGCCTGGGCGATGCTCGCACACTCGTACGACATGCTGGGAAAGTTTGCCGAATCGACCAAGGCCTACGCCCAGCTGGTTCGCCTGCTTCCCAACGATGCGCAAGTGCTCGCCGACTATGCCGACGCGCTGGCGGTCGCCAACGGCCGCACGCTCAAAGGGGAGCCTACCGCGCTCGTGAACAAGGCGCTCGCCATCGATGCCAAGAACCTCAAAGCGCTCGCGCTCGCGGGAACCGCGGCCTACGAACTCAAGGACTACGCGCAGGCCGTAAGTCGCTGGGAGCTCGCACTCACCGTCGCTACAGACCCCGCGATCAAGCGGCAGATCGAGGACAGTGTCGCCAGCGCCAAGGCGGTTGCCAGCGGCGAGACGCTCGGCGCCACGTCTGCGCTGGCGTCGGCCCGGACCGCTGGGGGCAGTTCCGCGGCGTCGGGCGCGCTCGTCTCGGGGCGGGTCATTCTTGCGGACGACTTAATAGCACGGGCCGCGCCGGACGCCACCGTTTTCATTTTTGCGCGGCCGGTGAATGGCTCGCGCATGCCGGTGGCGCTCTTGCGCCGCAAAGTGCGCGACCTGCCGGTTGACTTCGTTCTCGATGACTCGACAGCGATGGTGCGCGATGTGAAACTATCGCAAGTGCCGATGGTCGTGATCGGCGCGCGCATCTCCGCGCGCGGCGACGTCATGCCGCAACCGGGTGACATGCAAGGCTGGTCCGCACCGGTCAGCATAGGCACTCGCGGCGTCAAACTCGAAATCAGCGAGGTGCTCAAATGAACCCGACTCCTGCTCGTCTGTGCAGAGCGATCTGCGTCGGCGCCTGCGTGACAGCTGCCTCGTTGGTGGCGCCCGTGGCGCGCGCCGCGCTGGGCGGCGACGCGTCGACGATACGCGACGACGAAATGCGTGTGAATGGTACGCCCCGACAGGCCACCGCCTTGCGGGCACAGATCCAGACCCATGAGATCGCGATGGCCGATGGCTCCAGTATTCGGGAGTTCGTCTTGCCCAGCGGCATCGTGTTCGCCGTGGCCTGGAGCACTCGGTTCAAGCCGAATTTGGAGGCCTTGCTGGGTGCGCATGCGGCGGACTATTCCGCCGCGGCGACGGAGGCGATGCGCACACCGGGGATCAAGCGCCACGTCGTCCTGCAGCGTGGCGATCTGGTGGTGAGTTCGACGGCACACCTCAATGTATACGCTGGCCGGGCCTACCTGCGCTCGCTTGTCCCGCAAGGCATCCATGTCGATGAACTGCGTTGATCGTTCGGTTCGCGCAGCCGTCGCGGCAGTTCTCGCCATTCTTGTGGCGAGCTGCGGAGGCGGGAACTCGAGCGAGACCACGCTCATCGGGGGCGGCATTGGAGGAGGCAGCGGGGCGACTACAGTGTCGATTGATGTGCCCACCGGCCCCAACACAGCTGATATCGTGGTTGACTCGGGGCCAGCGTCCGGGTTTTCGCTCGGCGCGGCCAATATCCCGTATGTGACGGTGACGCTGTGCACGCCGGGTTCTGCCACCGATTGCGTCAGCATCGACCACGTGTTCCTCGACACCGGCTCGGTCGGTTTGCGTGTGCTCAAGAGCGCGGTGGCGCATCTTTCGCTCCCGCAGATTTCGGTGCCCGCCAATGCGGCGAGCGGCACGCCGGCGGGTCGAGCCGTTGAGTGCTATCCGTTCGTGCTCGGTGCAGTCTGGGGAGGTCTGGTCCGCGCCGATGCGAGGATCGCGCAGGAACTGGCCAGTTCGTTGCCAGTGCAACTCATCGACGACTCGACCCCGCCATCCGACGCTGCACCGCCGGGCTGCATCTCGGCTTCGAATGGTGGACTGCTCAATACCGCGGCTTCGTTGCAGGCCAAGGGCATCCTGGGCATCGGCATGGTTGCCTACGATTGTGGGCTCAGCTGCATAAACGGCAACTACGCAAGTGGCTACACCTTGTACTACTCGTGTGCGTCCGTCGCCGGCGGCGCCTGCGCACCGGCGGCGCTTCCCGTCGCACTTCAGATGCAGAACCCCGTGGCGCACTTCGCCGTGAACAACAACGGCACGATCATCGTGTTGCCCGCGCTGCCGGACCTCGGTGCCGGAGTCGCGAAGGGGCGTCTGGTGTTTGGCATAGGCACGCAATTGAACAATCAGATTCCGCCCACGGCCAAAATGTATTTCGTTGACACGAATCCGGCACATGCCACCTACCTGGGCCTGACAACCGCGATCGGCACAGCGGCCTACAGCGACAGCTACATCGACAGTGGATCGAACGCGTTGTTCTTCAACGATGCCAGCGTTGCGAAGGGCTGCCAGAGCTCGGCCGGGTCGACCGCCGGCTGGTACTGTCCGCCGACCGTGCTGCACCGGACCGCGACGCTCTCGGATTCGCTGGGGACGACAGGCAGCGTGGACTATTCAGTCGCGAACGCAGATGCGTTGTTCAGCACGTCGAGTGTCGCGTTCGCCGATCTTGCGGGGTCCCAGTCACAGGGCGCGAATACATTTGTGTGGGGATTGCCCTTCTTCTACGGTCGCAGCGTGTTCACGTCCATCTGGGGGCAGACGCTCTCGCCGAACGGTCCCTGGAATGCGTTCTAGGGTCGTCGCGCCGCACGCAAGCCCAACGCGGCCATCAGCGTCAGCAGTGCGAACAGCGGGTCGACAGCACCACCACCCGAACCTGACGATGTGGTCCCACTCGGTGGAATAGTTGCTCCGCCGTTCCCGTTGATGCCGGCGAAGGCGGCAATGCCGCCCCGAGTGGCCGCGTACAGCGTGTTGCCGTCGGCGCGCAGCGCATGCACCTCCAGCGAAGGCAAGACCGTCGTTCCCAAGCCGTTGATAGGTGTCCACGAGAACGCGCCGCCGGCCGGGCTGACGAACACGCCGCTGCTGCCTGTCGCAGCGTAGATCGACACACCGTCGCTGTACAGGCTGTTGACCCTGCCGAAGTCATCGACTATCCGCTGCGCCGGATCCGGACTCGTGTTCGCCGACGCCCAGGCTGAACCGGACGACGCGTACAACACCAGTCCGCCATTGGTGCCGGCCAACAACCGGTCACCGACCAGCAGCAGTGAGGTAATCCGATCGGTACCGGCAGATGCCGCTGCGAACCGGCCCCACACCGCGGTGCCCGCCGCCGCGCTGGACTCCGAGTCAGAGTAGACATCGTTGTTGGCGTTCGGGTCGATCGTGCCGGCATAGACGACTGCGCCCGAAACCAGCAAGGTCCTCACGCTCATGCCGCTGAGCCCAGCAGCGACCGGTACGGCGGACTCCGGGGCAGCACTCAGCGCGAGCGCATACAGGCCGGTCTCGGTTCCTACGAACAGCATGGTGGAGCCGAGCGCAAGCGCCCCGACCCGACCGCCGATGGCGGGTGCGCCGACGGCGACCCATCGAGCGTTGGTCGGGGAATAAACCAGCAGCCCCCGTGTCGTGGCAGCGAAAAGCGTGGAATGAACCGCATCGGCCAACAGCGAAACGACCTCCTCCCCGGCGGGCAAGGCGAGGCCGACATGGGTAGCCGACCATGACGCGCCGCCATCGTGGCTCGAAAATACCTCGACGTACTGACTCGCAACGGCAGCACCGTACAGGGTGGAGCCCAGGACAGCGAGGTCGGCCATGTTGCCGTTGTTCAATCGAAGATTGCTCCCCCCTGCAGCGACGCTGGCTGGCCCGTTGCTGGCGGACCAGAGCACGTTGCCCGCGAGGCTGGCGACGTCCGTCTTCGAGATGCCGTAACCCGTGCCCGCGAAGAGCGTCGACATGGATGAGCCCGGGGCCTTGGCGATCGCGAACGTGTTCGCCCAGGCGCTGTTGTCCAGGCTGCCCGTCGCCAGGAAGTTGACGCCGTCCTGGCTCACGAAGGCGCCCTGATCCGTGCCCAGCAATAACTGGGGAGAGCCGCCCGCCGAGGTGGGCACCGAGATGATCGAATTGCAGTTGAATGTGGCCGACCCGGGCATTGCGACGGTGATTGGGAACCACAAGGCCTGTGCATCAAGCGGGTTGCCGGAATGAAAGCCTGCGCTGCCGGCGCAGGCGTATGCCTGTTGAAAGTCTGGGCTGTAGGCCAACGCCGGCGCGGGGCCGGCGACCAACGACGCGGATGGATCGCCGTTGACCCAGTTAAGCGTCGTGCTCGTCGGATCAACTGAAGCGGTGTATAGATTTGTACCCACGCTCGCCATCAGTGCTGCGGGCGCCAAGCCGGCCTGCGAAGGCACGAGAGCCAGGGCACCGATCGGCGCGCCGACGGGCGCCGGCAGCGGGGAGAAGGCCCATGCGGACAAGGCTGCCCCCGAGCCACTGACTGACGCGACGTAGACGCCTGGTGCGGCCGAAGCGCCCGGCTGGCCGGCCGCCGCGAACAGGTGACCGGTGCTTGCATCAAAGGTAAGCAGCGTGATCGGCGTCGAGGATGCGGTCGACGCGAGAGGCGACCACGAGGGGGTGTTGCCGGTGGCCGTGTAGTACAGCCCTGCCGCTGTTGCCGCGTAAACGAACTTTCCGTCGGAAGCGAGGGCATAGACGGTATACAAGTTCTGGCGGCCAATTGCCTTCGAGCTCTGAAGACCCGCGTTGGCCACCGTCCATGTGGCACCCGCATCGGCACTGACGAAGACGCCGTTCTCTGGGGTCCCGGCGAACAGTGTGGAAGCCGAGGCAGGGCTGGTCAGCAGGGCGCTGACAGTGCCCCCCGGCGGTCCGATCGCGCTCCATGCCGGCTGCGCCTGCGCGCTCGCAGCGCCGGTGATCACGCTCAACAATGAGGCAATGACAGCGCGGCGCACGCCACCGCGACGCTCCGAGTCCCATCGACGCGACGCGCCGGCAAAACATGCGGCACAAGTTGTTCCTGTCAGCATTTTGGGCTCATCCTTGGGAGTCGGCGGCGACACAGAATTTTGCGCCCATCGCCTGTCAAAAGTTGGTGGCGGGATCCCGATATTTCGAGCGAATCTTCTGTCTGTTGGGGGTAGGACGCATCAGTGACAATCCGCTACACAGCGCTTGGGGAATATGAGTCAAATTCCCATATAGTCTCGAGTCCAGCTCGATTCTCCGGATGCGCTCCGGGTGGATCGCCCAGCGGTGATCGCGATGGCGTTTGGAACCGGTATGCAGCCGCAGCGGTGAACTGCTCACAGATGCAGCTGCACGCCAAACCCGCTCAGGTTGGTTGAAGCTTTGCTGACCGGCAAGATGGCGGCTCCGGTGTCGCCTATGCTCTCGCCATCTGGACAGTCCACAAACATGAGCCGAAACTGCGCTGCTAGAAATCCTCGATCCGGTGGGCGCCGTCCGCGCGGTCGAGAAGCCGTCGCGCTGACGGTCTTATGCTGAAGGAACGTAGTCGATGATCCCCGAACTCGGTCAGGTGGCGTTGCTGTTGGCATTCGCCGTCGCGGTGGTGCAGGGAACACTGCCGATGATCGGCGCCGCGCGTGGGCGTGGGGACTGGATGTCTCTGGCCAAGCCGGCGGCTCAGACGCATTTCGTTCTGGTCGGGGTGGCGTTCCTGTGCTTGGCCAGTTCGTTTGTGCGCAACGACTTTTCAGTGTTGTATGTCGCCTCGAACTCCAACAGCGCGCTGCCGTTGCCGTATCGCATTGCCGGTGTCTGGGGTGGTCACGAGGGCTCGTTGCTGCTGTGGTTGATGATGCTCAGCGTGTGGATGCTTGCGGTCTCGCAATTCAGCCGGCACCTCCCTCAGCAGGTGACCTCGCGCATCCTTGCGGTCATGGGGCTGGTCAGCGTGGGCTTCTTGCTGTTCATGCTCACCACGTCGAATCCGTTCGAGCGATTGTTCCCGGTGCCGCAGGACGGCAATGACCTGAATCCGCTGCTGCAGGACCCCGGCATGGTGGCGCATCCGCCAATGCTGTACATGGGCTACGTCGGGTTCTCGGTCGCATTCGCGTTTGCAGTGGCCGCGCTGCTGGGCGGCAACCTGGACGCGACCTGGGCACGCTGGACGCGACCTTGGACCACGGCCGCATGGTCGTTCCTTACCGTCGGCATCATGCTCGGAAGCATGTGGGCTTACTACGTGCTGGGCTGGGGAGGCTGGTGGTTCTGGGACCCGGTGGAGAACGCTTCCTTCATGCCCTGGTTGGCGGGCACCGCGTTGATCCATTCTCTGGCCGTCACCGAGAAGCGCGGTGCCTTCAAGTCGTGGACCGTGTTGCTGGCGATCGTGGCGTTCTCCCTTTCGCTGCTCGGCACCTTCCTTGTTCGCTCGGGCGTGCTGTCTTCCGTGCACGCGTTCGCCACGGATCCGCGGCGCGGTCTGTTCATCCTTTTGTTTCTCGCCGTGGTCATCGGAGGGTCGCTTGCTCTGTATGCTTGGCGGGCACCCAAGGTCGGGCTGGGCGCGCGATTCGATCTCGTATCGCGTGAGAGCATGCTGCTCGGCAACAACGTCTTCTTCGTCGTGGCCATGTTGTCGGTGCTGCTGGGCACGCTGTATCCGCTGCTGCTTGACGGGCTTGGCATGGGCAAGATATCCGTTGGACCGCCGTATTTCGACACCGTCTTCGTGCCGTTGATGACCCCCGTGGTGTTCTTGATGGGCATCGGACCACTGGCACGATGGAAACACGCCGAACTGCCCGATCTTGCGCGCCGTCTGCGCTGGGCCGCCCTGGTTGCGGTTATTGCTGCCCTGGCGACAAGTTGGCTTTCCGGCCGCGTCTCGCTGGCGGCAACGCTTGGGTTCCTGATGACCTACTGGATCGTGGGTTCCATCCTCACCGACCTCTGGGAACGCGTGCGCCCGGCCGGCGGAGTTGGCCCCCGGTTGCTCGGCAGGTTGCGGCTTCTGCCACGCGCGATGAGCGCCATGATGGTGGCACATCTTGGCGTCGCCGCGTTCGCGTTCGGCGTCAGTATGGCCAACACGTATCAGGTCGAACGTGATGTGAAGATGGGGCCTGGCGACACCACGGAGGTGGCCGGATACCTGTTCACGTTCCGAGGCGTGAAGGAGGTTCAGGGGCCGAACTATGACGGTGTCCAGGGTGAGGTCGAAGTGACACGCAATGCGCATCCGGTCGTGACATTGCGCCCCGAGAAACGTGTCTACCGGGTGCAACGCAACCCGATGACCGAAGCAGCGATCGATCCGGGGCCGACGCGCGATCTGTACGTCTCGCTCGGCGAGGAGGTTGAGGCAGGCGCGTGGATCGTTCGCGTCTATTTCAAACCCTTCATCGACTGGATCTGGGCAGGGTGTCTGATGATGGCGCTGGGTGGCGTGCTGGCATTGACGGACCGGCGATACCGCGCGAAGCGGAGCCAGGCTCAGGATCGCGTCGTGGCGAGCGGAGTCCTGCAGTGAGAAGCCTTCGTTTCGTCATTCCGCTGGGTCTTTTTGCCGTCCTGATTGCCTTTTTGTGGCGTGGGCTCGCACTCGATCCTCACGAGGTGCCATCGCCGCTGGTGAACAAGCCCGCACCGAGCTTCGCGCTCACGCGGCTCGACGACGCCGGTCAATCGATCCGGCAAGTCGACATGTTGGGCAAGGTTTGGATGCTCAATGTCTGGGCTTCGTGGTGCGTGGCGTGCCGCCAGGAGCACGCCACGCTGGTGGCGTTCTCGCAGACCAAAGCCCTGCCCATCATCGGCCTGAACTACAAGGACACGCGATCCGAGGGGCTGGGGTGGCTCGGTCAGTTCGGCAATCCGTACGACGCCTCGGCGTTCGATCAGGACGGCAGAGTCGGCATTGACTTCGGCGTCTATGGCGTGCCCGAGACGTTCGTCATCGACAAGCGTGGCGTGATTCGTTTCAAGCAAATCGGGCCGCTTACACCCGAGTTGATCGAGTCGCGCATCCGCCCGCTCCTGAAGGAACTCGATGGCTAGGCCGTATGCGTTGATCTTCGTGGCGCTGCTCTCGTTTGGTGCTTTTGCCAAGGACGCGCCGCCGGCTGCGACCGATCCTGCGATCGAGGCGCGCATGTTGACAATCGCCGGCGAGTTACGCTGTTTGGTTTGCCAGAACCAGACGATTGCCGACTCGCATGCAGGGCTCGCCGAAGACCTCAGGGAGGAGGTGCGCGTCATGCTGCGCAAGGGCGAGACCGACGAACAGATCATCAAGTACATGACCGATCGATACGGCGACTTCGTTCTCTACCGTCCGCCGGTGAAGCCCACGACGATGCTCTTGTGGTTCGGCCCCGCCGCGCTGCTGGTGGGCGGGTCGGCCGCCCTGCTACTGGTGCTGCGAAGGCGATCGCGCATGCCGGACGACCGCTTCGAGCCTGATGAGTCCGATGAAGCTGGCGTTGTTGGGTCCGAAGCCCGGCCATCATGAGTGCCTTCGTTCTCGTCGCCGTGTTGTTGTGCGTGCTCGCGGCCGCGCTGCTGGTGCGTCCCCTGTGGTGGCCGTTTGGAAGACTACCCCGATCGGCGCTGACCGACGAGGTACAGCTGCTCAGCCTGCAGTTGCAGCAACTCGGTGGGCTGCATCGCAGCGGTGCCCTGAGCGATGAGCAATATGGGCAGAGCAAGGCGCTGGTCGAGCGCAAGCTGATCGACGCTCTGACCATTTCTGCGGCTGCTCCGACGACCAGGCCTGAAGCACCGTCGCAGGGGCTGGCAGCGGTGCTTGTGCTGTTCTTGTCGGTTGTCGCCGCAAGCGGCTACGCGTGGCTTGGGTCTCCATCGTATTTGAGTGCTGGGCCGGGGCGCGTTTCTGTCGGGGCGTCGGCCAGCGATTCCGACGACGCGGTATCCGGGGGGGGTGCGGCGTCAGCGTCGCACGCACTGAAGCCGGAGCAGGTGTCGACGATGATTGACCAGCTCGCGCAACGGCTCAAGAGCAAGCCCGACGATCCAGAAGGGTGGATGATGCTCGCGCGCTCGTATGTCGTGATCGGAAATCACGCTCAGGCGGTCACCGCGTTCAAACAGGCAGCGCTGCAGCGCCCCGACGATGCAGACCTGCTTGCCGACTACGCCGACGCGCTTGCCATGGCGAACAATCGAGCCCTCGACGGCGAGCCCGAGAGTCTCGTTGAGCGGGCGCTCCAGATCGACCCGAAGAACCCCAAAGCGTTGGCTCTGGCTGGAACGATTGCCTTCGATAAGAAGAACTACAAGGAGGCCGTGCGTTACTGGGAACACTTGGTCGCCACCGAACCAGCTGACAGCCCGTACAGGCAGCAGATTCAGGGCGGCATCGCGGAGGCGCGCCAGCTCGCCGGCATGCCGGCCCCGGCAGCCCCGACGGCCGAGACCGCGTCGGTGCCATCTGACGGGCGGGCCGCCGCCGAGCCGTTCGCCCGGATCAGCGGAACTGTCTCGTTGGCGCCCACCTTGAAGGACCGTGTCAGGCCAGACGACACCTTGTTCGTATTCGCACGCGCTGCCGATGGGTCACGAATGCCGCTGGCGATCCTGCGCAAGCGGGTGAGGGACCTGCCGTTTCAGTTCACCCTTGACGACAGCATGGCGATGTCGCCTGACGCAAAGTTGTCGGGTGCCTCGCGTGTCGTTGTCGGCGCGCGAATTTCAAGGAGTGGTAACGCGATGCCGCAAGAAGGGGACCTTCAGGGGATCACCTCTGCGATGGCTGTCGGATCCACAGGGTTGCGGCTGTTGATCGATCAAGAGGTGGCGAAATAGACGGGCGCGTGCGCCCGCCGCACGAGCAGTTCGATTCGCGTGGTGAGGCTTCAGTTCAATGAGCATTTTCCTTATCTATCTGGCGGTCACCCTTGCCATCGTGCTGGTGTACCTGCGCCGGCACAAGCGCAAGGAGCGCGGCCACATCGACGATCTGCGCCAGGCGGTCGTGGCGGGCATGTCGGAGCCGCAATCCCTGCATCCGGTGATCGATCCGTTGCGTTGCATCGGCTCGGGTTCTTGCGCGCGGGCCTGTCCGGAGCAAGCCATTGGCATCATTGCAGGCAAGGCGGTCCTGACGAACGGCGCGGCTTGTATCGGACACGGTGCCTGCCTCAGCGCCTGCCCGGTGGAGGCGATCAAGCTCGTGTTCGGCACCGAGAAGCGCGGCGTGGACATCCCGAACGTCCGACCCAACTTCGAGACCAATGTGCCGGGCATTTTCATCGCCGGAGAGCTCGGCGGCATGGGCCTCATTCGCAAGGCGGCGGAGCAAGGCCGGCAGGCCGTCGATTCGATCTGGGCGCGCAAATCGAGCGGGCAGGCGGACTACGACGTCGTCATAGTTGGCGGTGGCCCGGCAGGAATCTCGGGCGGGTTGTCGGCGATCCAGCATGGCCTGCGCTACAAGCTGATCGAGCAGGAGGATTCTCTGGGTGGGTCCGTCTACCACTATCCGCGCAACAAGATCGCGATGACTGCGCCGGTCAAGCTTGCCTTGGTCGGCTCCATCAAGATGGGCGAAATCCAGAAGGAAAAGCTGCTGGAGTTCTGGGACGACGTAGTGGCCAAGACCGGATTAAAGCTCTCGTTCCGAGAGCAGATGGAAAACGTCGAGCGCCGAGCGGATGGGGTGTTCGTCGTCCAGACCAACAAGGGCACGTACTCCACCCGGGCCGTGCTGCTGGCAATTGGTCGCCGCGGATCACCGCGCAAGCTGGATGTGCCCGGCGAGGAATCTTCCAAAGTCGTCTACCGGTTGATCGATGCCGAGCAGTATCGCGACATGGCGGTGCTGGTGGTGGGCGGCGGGGACAGCGCCCTCGAGGCGGCCATCGCGCTGTCCGAGCAGCCCGGGACGAGGGTCTGCCTGACGTATCGCGGTGACGCCTTTGCCCGCGTCAAGGCGAAGAATCGCCTGCGCCTCGCGCAGCAGGAGCGGGCAGGTCGGCTTCGGGTGATGCTGCAGTCGCAAGTCGTCTCGATTCTGCAAAAGACCATCACGGTCTCATACCGCGGCGAAAATCAGGAATTGGACAACGACGCCGTCATCGTGTGTGCCGGAGGCGTGTTGCCGACGCCACTGCTGCAAAAGGTTGGCATTGAGTTCGAAACCAAGTACGGCACGGCCTGACTCCCGCGGCCTTGCGTTTCGCAACGGATTCGACCGCCGCAAAGCGCCGACGCCGGCGCTGTAGCGAGGGCGCCCAGGGCCGCACCGGTTACCAATGACGAAAGGCACGATTGTTCTCGATCATCCAAGCCGCCGGTTGGCCAATATGGCCATTGCTCCTGTGCTCCATTCTTGCGGTGGCGATCGTGCTCGAGCGGCTCGCAAGCCTGCAAGCCGCGCTTGTCGCGCCGCCGCGACTGCCCGACGAAGTCGCCGCGCTTGTCGCCACAGAGCTGCCGGCCTCGGACATAGTGAACAAACTCGCCGACAGCTCGGTGCTCGGCACGGTGCTGGCGAGCGGCCTTCGGGCCGTGATCACGGAGCCGAACATTTCCGAGCTCGCACTGCGCGGCGCTTTCGAGTCGGCCGGGCGCGCCGCGGTACATCGGCTTGAGCGCTACCTGAACTCTCTGGGCACGATTGCATCGTCCGCGCCGCTGCTCGGGCTGATGGGCACGGTGATCGGCATGATCGAGATTTTTGGATCGCAGGCGCCGACCGGGAACAATCCTGCACTGCTGGCTCATGGCATCTCTGTGGCGCTGTACAACACGGCGTTCGGGCTGATGATCGCCATCCCGTCGCTCATGTTCTACCGCTACTTTCGCGGACGTGTCGAGGGCTACACGCTCGATCTGGAGCACGCGTCGGACCGGCTCGTTCCGCATCTGATGAGGCTCACGAGTTCAGGCGCGCGATTGTGAGAAGGCAGCACGGCAACGTCATTGCATCAACGATGGCCTGAGGTGGGGGCATGCCGACGGGCGAACCGGCGACTTCGTCGCTTGTGTGCGTTACCGCACAGACGATGCACCCTGCGAACCGTAGCCTGAACGGCGCTTTCGAAGTTGGTCCCCGTTTGGGCTGGGCAAAGGGCACGGAAGGACGTGTGATGGTTGAGCTGTCATCCGATAGCCGGGCGGTGCCGTCTGACTGCATGCCTGGCGCGATCGCTCCGATCGATGATGGGTCCAACGCCGTGGAACTGGCGGAGCGAATACTTGCCGCCTCAACTCTTTTGCCCAGCGTGCGGATCGGCGTTCGGCTCCGCAGCGGAAGGTGGACATGGCGCGGGCGAATCAATGGATGGACGCGCCACGACGCTGGTTTGCAACTTCTGGCCTCTGATGCGGTTGTCGAGGTGAATCTTGCGAGCGTGATTGCCGTGTCCTACTGTGCCGATCTCGCGGCGAGCGGTGTTTGCCTGTGCGATGAGGGCGGGACATTTCTCACACTCTGGTCTGGAGATTCGAGCGCTTTTGACGCCTGGCTCGAGAGTGTGCTGCGAGAACCGGAACGCTCCGGTCGCAACGTCGTCGGCACCGCTCGTGCGAGATCAAGCGCTTGCCACTGAAACGCTCTGCCAATCGATGCTGACCATCTTGGCGCGGCTGCACCTCGACGCCCGCCCCGTCTTGTCAAGTCGCGGCTTGCGTCAGCCGAGCCGGGAAGGCTCGCTGCGCAGCCTGCTGAGGAAACGACATCCTCACGCGAAGACCACCGATGGGTGCATCCAGCAACTGAATCCTCGCACCGTGGTGTTCAACGATGAGCAGTACGATCGACAGCCCGAGGCCGACGCCGTCGGCCTTGTTCTGCCCGAGGCGGTTGAAGCGCTCGAAGGCTCGGTCGCGTTCCCTAGCCGGAATGCCCACACCCGAGTCGTCAACGGTGAGGACGACGTCGGCGCCCTCGCGGCTGGATCCGACGTCGATCCGTGTGCCGTCGGGGCAGTACAGGATCGCGTTGGCGATCAGGTTGCGCAAAATGAGATGCAGACCGAAACCGAGGCAATAGATTTCCGGTGCGTCGAAACGGGTTCCGACGGAAATGCGCTTGAGGCTTGCCTTGGCTCCCAGGTCGTGCATGACATCATTAAAGGCGTCCACGAGTTGCACGGGCCGGAACAGCAATTCAGCATCCTTGGACAAGCCCTCGATTCGTGCCAGATCGAGGAGCTGATCCAACATATGGGCGGCGCGATCCACGCCGTGCATGATCGAGCGAAGCGCTTGCCGCGATTCCTCCTCGGATTGCGCCGTGCTGGCAATTTGCGCTTGTGCCCTGAGTCCCGCCAGCGGTGTTCGCATCTCGTGAGCGGCAACCGACGTGAATGTGCGCTCCACGGAAATCGCGTGGCCGACGCGTGTGAACAGCGAGTCCAGCGCGTTAAGGATGGGCAGCAACTCGTGCGGAGGACGCTTGACCACAAGCTGGGTTACGTCGAGTGGATTTCGCCGCCGAAGCTCTTCCGCAAGCGAATCGATCGACCGAAGCGCACGACGGGTCAACAACCAGCATACGCAGAATACGAGCCCCAGCGGCAGGAGCAGGAAGCCTGCGTAGTACGCGGTGATCGCACTGACCTGCACCGATGCCTCGTTGAGGCATTCCGCCAGTTGGATGACGCCGTTGTCTTTCGTCGGCAGGGAGAAGGCTCGGTAGTCTTCCCCCCCGATCCGCACCGTCTCGAATCCGAGGTGTGTCAGGTCCACGATGGGTCGCTCCGCAGGTGCCTCATGACTGCGCAGCAGGAGTGCGCCGTCCTTGGACCACACCTGGTAGCGATAGAGCATGGTGGCGGCCGGTCGGGTCTTGAGCGGAGCGGCGCCCAACAACGGATCGCTAGACCTGTCCACCAGGCCGTTGTCGACCAGAAACAGGACCGCAGAGCCCAGCTGTTCCAGCCGCGCGTCGACGATCTGGCGGTCCTCGACGGTTTCCGCCCAATACATCGCGATGTACCCGAGCGCCAACGTCGAGCCGATACCGAACCCGCAGATAAGTATCAGTCGTCGCCGCAACGACCAGACCACTGTATCAAGCATGATATGGCCGCGCTGGTTGGCGTCCCGAGCCGTCGGAAGGCCGGCGACCGGGCACGGCGACGTGATCGTGTGCCCCACCCAGCCCCATGACCGCAATCACCGGTAGTTGCTCTCGCATAGCGCTCCCTTGCGTTTGGCCTTGCCGCTAACTGGAGACTCTTGCTCTTTGGTGTGCAAATGTAAACCGCCTGTTTGAACGGTTTGCAGCCTTTGCGCAGCAGCGCCGGGACGGGGACAACTCTTCAAGGCGCAACCGATTTGCGGGGCAAGGATCGGGGGATGCGTGGTTAAGCCGTAAGCGTCCGGCGGCGGCATCTTGACGCTCGCCGATGGGCCGGCAAGATGTCAGGCCGGCGCCGTCCAACGATGCGGGAGCAGTTCTTCTATGCGGCTGGCCGGGTGTGTTGGCAGCCTGGTCAGCACGTCCTTGAGGTAGGCCCAAGGATCATGCCCATTCAGCTTCGCCGAC
>JANYBE010000151.1 GCA_025360945.1 Rhizobacter sp.
ACTGAACCGCGTGACCTGGGGCGTGGACAGCGCAGCGCTGCGCGAATTCAGCCGCCTGTCGCGCCGCGACTATCTGCAAGCGCAACTGCACCCGGCGCCGAACCCCGGGCTTCCGACGAGCGTGCAGGCGCAGATCGACGCGCTCGGTGGGCGCCGCCAGGCGATGCCGGCCTGGGTGGTGGAGATGGAGCAGCGCCGGCGTGACGCCGACGCGATCGCCGCCGACGACGCCAAGAAGGCCGCGCAGCAGGCGTATCAGCAGGATATGAATCGCCTGGCGCGCGACGCCTCGACGCAGGCCCTCCTGCTTGCGCTCTACTCGCCGAACCAGTTGCAGGAGCAGCTCACCTGGTTTTGGTTCAACCACTTCAATGTCCACCAGTACAAGCGTGATCTGCGCGCGATGGTGGGCGATTACGAAAGCGCGATGCGTACCCATGCGCTCGGGCGTTTTCGCGATCTGCTGATTGCCAGCGCAACGCACGCGGCGATGATCCGCTACCTCGACAACGAGCAGAACGCGGCGAACCGTATCAACGAGAACTACGCGCGCGAGGTGATGGAGCTGCACACGCTGGGCGTTGACGGCGGCTATTCGCAGAAAGACGTGCAGGAACTCGCGCGTGTGCTCACCGGGCTCGGCGTCAACTTCAACGACAAGACGCCCAACCTGAAGCCGGCGCAGCAGGCGCTCTACCTGCGGCGCGGCGCGACCGAGTTCAACCCGGCGCGCCACGACATGGGCGATAAGTTCGTTCTCGGCGAGCGGATCGTGGGTCGGGGCTGGGACGAGATCATTGAGCAGCTCACGCGTCTTGCGCGCCACCCGGCGACTGCGCGCCACGTCAGCCGCCAACTCGCGGTGTATTTCGTCGCCGACGAACCTGCGCCGGCGATCGTCGATCGCATGGGCCGCGCCTACCTGGCCAGCGACGGTGACATCGCCGTAACGCTACAGGCCATGTTCGACGCGCCCGAGTTCGCGCCCTCGCTCACGCACAAGTTCAAGGACCCGGTGCACTACGTGGTCTCGGCGGTGCGCCTGGCCTACGACGGCAAGACCATCGTCAACGCGGCGCCGATGCTGGGCTGGCTCAACCGCATGGGTCAGGGCCTTTACAACCGGCAGACGCCCGATGGCTATCCGATGGATGAAGCCGCCTGGGCCAGTTCGGGCCAGATGAGCACGCGCTTCGAGATCGCGCGCAGCATCGGCAGCGGCAGTGCTGGCCTGTTCCGCGCCGATGTGCAGAACGCCACCGATGCGCCGGCGTTCCCGCAGCTGTCGAACGCGCTGTACCACGAGCGGCTGGCTGCCACGCTGGGCGAGAGAACGCAGACCGCCATGGCCGGCGCCACGTCGGCGACCGAGTGGAACGTGATCCTGCTGTCGTCGCCCGAGTTCATGTACCGCTGAGAGCGGCCGATCGCCGAAAGGATGCACCATGCAACGGCGACAGTTTCTGCACCACGGCCTCACCGCCTTGCCGCTCGCTGCCGGCAGCGCGTGCCTAATGGCCGCGAGCCCGGGCACGCCGCGCGTGCTGGTCGTCTTCCTGCGCGGCGCCTACGACGCGGCCAGTCTGCTAGTGCCGCTGGGCAGCAGCTTCTACTACGAGCAGCGGCCCAACATCGCGATCGCGCGGCCGGGTAGCGCAGCCGATGCGGCGATCCCGCTGAACGCCGAATGGGGGTTGAACCCGGTGCTGATCGACACCATGCTGCCGCTGTTCGAGCGCAGGCAGCTCGCCTTCGTGCCCTTCGCCGGAACCGACGACACCTCGCGCAGCCACTTCGAGACACAAGACAGCATCGAGCTCGGCCAGCCGCTCGTGGGCCCGCGCAACTTCCAGTCGGGCTTCATGAACCGGCTCGCACATGTGCTGGGCGCGCGCGATGCGATCGCGTTCACCGACCAGCTGCCGCTCACGTTTCGTGGTGCGGTACAGGTGCCCAATCTTGCGCTCAACAACCTCACCAAGCCATCGTTCGATGCTCGCCAGTCGCAGCTCATCGCCGGCATGTACCAGGACTCGGCGCTGTCCGGCGCGGTCCAGGAGGGCTTTGCGGTGCGCGATGAGGCCGTCCGCGATATCAACGGCACCGGCATGAGCGCTGACATGAAGGGCGAGATGCTCGCCGCGAGCCGCAATGCGATCACCGCAAAGGGCTTTGAGGGCGAGGCGCGCCGCATCGCGCGCCTGATGCGTGAGCGCTACCACCTCGGCTTCGTCGACGTGGGCGGCTGGGACACGCATGTGGGGCAGGGCGCGGGCAGCGGCTACCTCGCGAACCGCCTGGCCGAACTCGGCAAGGGCCTGGCCGCCTACGCCGACGAGATGGGCCCTGCGTGGAGCGACAGTAACGTCGTCGTGATCAGCGAGTTCGGCCGCACCTTCAAGGAGAACGGCAACCGCGGCACCGACCACGGCCACGGCAGTGTCTACTGGGTGCTCGGCGGCGCGGTGCGCGGCGGGCGCGTCGTGGGCGAGCAGTTGCCGGTGAATGCGGCGAACCTGTTCCAGAACCGCGACTACCCGGTGCTCAATGAATACCGGGCCCTGCTCGGTGGCTTGTTCGCGCGGCTCTACGGCCTGTCGGCCGGCCAGCTGCAGCAGGTCTTCGCCGGCGTCACGCCGCGGGATATTGGGCTGGTTTGACTTGCCAAGAAAAAGGCCAGCCGATCGGGGTGGCCTTCAATTTTGGTGCCGGTGAGAAGAGTCGAACTCCCGACCTTCGCATTACGAATGCGCTGCTCTACCAACTGAGCTACACCGGCACAGTCGCGCAGATGACTGCGCGGCAAAGCTGGCATTCTACTTCAGGTCGAAGCGACCCAGCTTCTTTGCGACCGCGACGTTCTTCAGCGTCACATAAACCGGTAGCCCGTTCCTGTACTTTGGGTAGTCCTCGCCCTGCATCAGCGGGGCGAGGTAGCGCTTGCACTTGTCGGTGATGCCGAAGCCGTCCTTCGTGATGAAGTCGCGCGGCATGAACTTCTCGACGTTCGCCACCTTGGCCAGATCGGCGACGCCGATCCTGTACTTGTAGGGCACATCGGAGATGCGCTCCACGGTCGGCATCACTGCGTTGCGGCCCGCGAGCGCGAGTTCGACCGCCTTCTGCCCGAGCTGGTAGGCCTGCTTCACATCGGTAGCCGACGCGATGTGGCGTGCCGCGCGTTGCAGGTAGTCGGCGACGGCCCAGTGGAACTTGTGGCCCAACGCCTGCTTGATCATGTTGGCGACGACGGGCGCCGCGCCGCCGAGCTGGGCGTGGCCGAACGCATCGCGCGCACCCTGTTCGGCGAGAAAGGTTCCGTCCGGGTAGTGGCATCCCTCGGAGACGACAACGGTGCAGAAGCCGTGTTCCTTCACGAGCGTGTCGACCCGCTTCAGGAACTTTGCCTCGTCGAACTCGATCTCGGGGAACAGCACGACGACCGGAATGCCATGGTCGGAGGCGAGCCCGCCAGCGGCTGCGATCCAGCCGGCGTGTCGGCCCATCACCTCGACCACGAATACCTTGGTCGAAGTCTTGGCCATCGAGCGCACGTCGAACGAGGCTTCGAGCGTGGACACGGCCACGTACTTCGCGACCGAGCCAAAGCCGGGGCAGCAGTCGGTGATCGGGAGGTCGTTGTCGATCGTCTTCGGCACGTGGATTGCCTGCAGCGGGTAGCCCATGGACTCGCTGAGCTGGCTGACCTTGAAGCAGGTGTCGGCCGAGTCGCCACCGCCGTTGTAGAAGAAGTAGCCGATGTCGTGGGCCTCGAAGACCTCGATCAGGCGCTCGTACTCACGCCGGTTCGCTTCGAGCGACTTGAGCTTGTAGCGGCACGAGCCGAACGCACCCGACGGCGTGCTGCGCAGCGCGGCAATCGCCGAGGCCGACTCCTTGCCGGTGTCGATCAGGTCTTCAGTAAGCGCGCCGATGATGCCGTTGCGGCCGGCGTAGACCTTGCCGATCCTGTCCTTGTTGGCGCGCGCGGTTTCGATCACGCCGCAGGCGGACGCATTGATCACGGCGGTCACGCCGCCGGACTGGGCGTAGAACGCGTTCTTCTTTTGAGTCATCTCGTCGATCCTCCGATTTCTTTCAGTCGGCCAGCGCGTTGGTGAGTACCTCGCGCACGTTCGGCGAAAGGTCGGCCTTGCTCGCCACCTGCATTAGCGCTTCGCGGGCCGCGCTGCGGTAAGGCTGGGCGAGCTGGCTCCAGCGGTCGAGCGCGCGCGCGGTCCGCGCGGCGAGCTGGGGGTTGATCGCGTCGAGCTCGATCAGCTTGTCGGCCCAGAAGGCGTAGCCGGCGGCGTCGGTGCGGTGGAACGCCGCCGGGTTGCCCGAACACAGCGCACCGATCACGCTGCGCGCGCGGTTCGGATTCTTCAGCGAGAAATCCGGATGCTTGAGCAACTGCTTGCAGCGCGCGAACACGCGGCCGTCCTGCTCGGGCGCGGACGCCTGCATCGCGAACCAGGTGTCGATCACGAGTGCCTGGTGGCGAAACAGCTCGTAGAACATGTGCAGCGCAGCCTCGGTCGGCTCGGCGTGCGAGCGCACCAACGCACCCAACGCACCGAGGCGATCTGTCATGTTGGTCGCATCCTTGAACTGCTGGTAAGTGCGGCCCTGCCAGACCGCGTCGTTCAGCGCGACCGCGTCGAGGCAAATCATGCCAAGCGCGCGATTCGCCAGCGCACGCTTGCCGGACGACGCCGCGTCGGGTGAGTACGCGCCGCTGACCTGGTGCGCCTGATAGGCCCATTCCCAGTCGGCGCGAAGTGCACGCGCCAGTTGCAAGAGCATGGCCTCGCGCGCCACGTGGATGCGTTGCGGATCGACCGGCGACATCTGCTCGGCCACATACGACTCGCTCGGCATGCGCAGCACCAGATCCTTGAATGCTGCGTCCAGCGTCGGGTGGCGCAGCACCGCGCGCATCGCCTCGACAAAAGGCGCATCGAGCTCGAGCGGCGCGTCACCATGCGAGGCCGCGAGCAGACGAGTGAGCGCCAGGCGCTGGCCGGCTTCCCAGCGATTGAAGGGATCGGTGTCGTGTTGCAGCAGCACCAGCAGATCGGCGTCCGACAAGCCGTCGATAAGGATCACGGGTGCCGAGAAGCCGCGCAGCAGTGACGGCACCGGCTCGGCGTCGACGTTGACGAAGGTGAAGAAGCTGCGCGCGTCTTCGATCACCAGCAGCTGCTCGGTCGCACCGGTCGCGGGGGTGTCCTCGAGCTGCACCGACAGCGCGCGCCCGTCGCGCGAGATCAGGCCGATGGCTAGCGGGATCACATACGGATCTTTCGCGCCGTGACCGGTGACCGAACCGGCCTGCTCCAGCCCCAGCGTGTAGGTGCGCGAGGGCGCGTCGTAGCGGCCGCGCGCGGTGATGCGCGGCGTGCCGGCCTGCGCATACCAGCGTTTGAACTGCGGCAGCGTGCGGGCGAGCGCGCTGTCGGGGTTGGCGTCGGCGATCGCCTGGGCGAAATCGTCGCAGGTGACGGCCTGGCCGTCGAAGCGCTCGAAGTACAGCGTCATGCCACGCGCGAATCCGTCGCGGCCGACCAGGGTGTGCATCATGCGCACGACCTCTGCGCCCTTCTCGTAGACGGTGGCGGTGTAGAAATTGTTGATCTCGACATAGCTATCGGGCCGCACCGCGTGCGCCATTGGGCCGGCGTCTTCGGGGAACTGCACCTCGCGCAGCTTGCGCACGTCCTCGATGCGCTTGACGGCGCGGGCGGTCGCCGCGCCCGACATGTCCATGCTGAATTCTTGGTCGCGGAAGACCGTCAGACCTTCCTTCAAGCTAAGTTGGAACCAGTCGCGGCAGGTGATGCGATTTCCGGTCCAGTTGTGGAAGTACTCGTGGCCGACGACCGATTCGATGGCGGCGTAGTCGCCGTCGGTCGCGGTGACGGGCGAGGCCAGCACATACTTTGTGTTGAAGATGTTGAGGCCCTTGTTCTCCATCGCACCCATGTTGAAATCTTCGACAGCGACGATCATGAAGCGCTCCAGATCGAGCGGCAGCTTGAAGCGCGCTTCGTCCCAGACGATCGAGGCGATCAGCGAGTTCATCGCGTGCTCGGTCTTGTCGAGGTCGCCGCGCTTGACGAAGATCTGTAGCAGGTGATCCTTGCCCGAGCGCGTGCGGATTTTTTGCTGGCGCGCGACCAGGTCGGCAGCGACCAGCGCGAACAGGTAGCTGGGCTTGGGGAATGGGTCGTTCCAGACGGCGAAATGATGGCCGTCCGGCGTTTCACCGTGCTCGATCAGGTTGCCATTGGAAAGCAGACGCTGGAACGCCAGCGGCGCCTCTACGCGCACGGTGTAGCGGGCGAGCACATCGGGCCGATCAGCGAACCAGGTGATCTTGCGGAAACCCTCCGCCTCGCACTGGGTGCAGTACCGGCCCCCCGACATATAG
>JANYBE010000182.1 GCA_025360945.1 Rhizobacter sp.
AACGCCACGCCAAGAAGCTCATGCGCGCGTGGGAGGAGCAGACCGAGCGCCTCATCGACCTGCAAGCACCCCGCCAACCCTGACATCCTCGCGCCGCGGGAAATTACGTGCAAATGCGTCTGTCAACCCGCGGAAAGTAAGGCCTGAGTCGCCGCAGTTTCCCCTGCCGGTCGCGTGTTTTGCTCGGTCATGTACACGAGACGATAGTGGTCAGGATTGGCTTCCCAATACCCGAGGAACGCGTCAATGGAGGCGCGCAGGCGTTCTCGTGCGCCCGTGTGCATTGCGACCGCTGCTTGCTTTTGCGCGAACGTGGCATCGAACACGGAACGCATCAGGCCGCTGAGGAGCTCAGTCTTATCGGTGAAGTACCGGTACGGCGTCATCGGTGACACGCCTATCCGTGCCGCGACGGCGCGGACGGACACGGCGTCGACGCCGCCCACGGCAAACAACGCCGAGGCCGCTCGCAACAGGTCCCGACGCATGACCTGCGCGTCGTCCACATTGCCGCGCCGCACGAGAGGTCGAGAAGAGACCCGCTTTCTACCTTTGACAGCTGCCATATCTCCCCCACTCTACGGAAAGTTGCGGTAGGTGTATCGAGCAATATGCGTGCACAAATACAAGCATCTTTGGCTCAAGTCGGGTCGTGGTTCTGGCGATATTCCGGCATCCCTGCCTGTACTCGACATGACTCGAGCAATCTGCCATGAACATCCTCGGCCGTCTCAAAATCGGCCCTCGTTTGGGCCTTGGTTTCGCCTCTGTTCTCGCGCTGACAGTTGTCGTGGGGGCCTTCTCGGTCAACCGGCTCGGCAAGGTGAATGAAGCAACCGCCGACCTGGCTACGAACTGGTTGCCGGCCATGCGCTTTCTGGGCGAGTACCAGACGGCCATCTCGAGCGTGCGTCGCGCCGAAGCACTCTTTGTCATGGCGGACAAACCCGAGAAGTACGAGGCCCAGGCAAAGAGGGCTGAGGAATACAAGGGCAAGGTTGCTGAGGCTTGGAAGGCCTACGCGGCGACCGTTACCCCTGGCGAAGAGGAAAAGCTTGCCAAAGCTATCGAGGCGGCCCAGGAAGGTTACTACGCCAACCTGTCCAAGACCCTGTCGATGAAGCACTCCGATGCCGCCTTTTCAGAGGCTGCCAAGACTCAATACGAAGCGGGCTCGCACGTCGCCTTCGTATCCTTGGATGAGGCTCTGAGCACCGATGTTGCATTCCAGACCAAGGGCGGCGACGCTGCCTACAAGGGCGCCGAGGAATCCTATGCCCAGACGCGGATGGCCGTCATCGGACTCCTCGCCGCGGCCGTGGCCGTCGGCGCGGGGCTCGCACTGGTCATCACGCGCTCCATCACGCGTCCGATTGCACGCGCAGTGGGAATCGCAGAGACGGTCGCATCCGGCGACCTGACTTCCGATGTGAAGGTGGACAGCACTGACGAAACCGGCCAACTCCTGGCTGCACTCAAGAAGATGAACGACAGCCTGCTGTCCGTGGTCGGCCAGGTCCGCAACAGCTCGGACTCCATCGCCACCGGCTCTGCGCAGATTGCCACCGGCAATGCCGACCTGAGCCAGCGCACCGAAGAACAGGCGAGCAACCTGCAGCAGACCGCCGCGTCGATGGAGCAGCTCACCGCTACCGTCAAGCAGAATTCCGACACGGCGCGCCAAGCCACTCAACTGGCCGGTAGCGCGTCAGCGGCTGCTGCCGAAGGCGGCCGCGTGGTCGGTCAGGTCGTCGCGACCATGGACGACATCACCCAGTCGTCGCGCAAGATTGCAGACATCATCGGCGTCATCGACAGCATTGCGTTCCAGACCAACATACTGGCACTGAACGCGGCCGTCGAAGCTGCCCGCGCGGGTGAGCAGGGGCGCGGATTCGCGGTCGTGGCCAGCGAAGTGCGCAGCCTCGCCCAGCGCTCGGCGCAGGCGGCCAAGGAAATCAAGACGCTCATCGGCGAGAGCGTCGAGAAGGTCGAGAGCGGCTCCAAGCTGGTGGATGAGGCCGGCCAATCCATGACCAACATCGTGGCGCAGGTGAAACGCGTCAACGACCTCATTGGAGAAATCAGCGCCGCGAGCATGGAGCAAAGCACCGGCATCGGCCAAATTGGGGACGCGGTCAACCAGCTCGACCAGGTGACGCAGCAGAACGCGGCTCTCGTCGAAGAGAGCGCCGCGGCGGCCGAGAGCCTCAAGCATCAGGCCGCGCAGCTGGCGCAAACGGTGTCGGTGTTCAAGGTCGCCGGCAACGCAGGAGGATTCTTGGCCGCGGCGCTCGAACCCGGTGCATCGGTGGCCCCCTTCAAGTCGTCTGCAATCAAGCCCGCGGGCAGGCCGGTGAGCAAGAGCCCCGCCAAGACTCCGGAATTGGTTCGGTCGGAACCTGTCGTCGCGAGTTCCGATGCGAGCGGAGAGTGGACGACCTTTTGAAGGCGCGAATGGCGAAGACTCTCGCGAAGGCTCGCCACGGAGGGAACGTGCAGTGCGCCTGTTTATGAATACGTTCTCAGAGCGCACAATTTGGACATGCAACTCACAAAGCTCAAGCTGCGGCTCGGGGCAAGCTTCTTGCTCATAGTCGTCTTGGTGGCCGCCATGGGGTGGTATGCCGCGCAACGTTTGCGCGACATCACCGCTTCGCTTGATACGGTCTACGAAGACCGCGCCGTCGCCATGCAGCAACTGCGAATCCTGGGCGAAGCATATGAACTTCGCATCCAGGACACCGTCGCGCTGAAGCGCGACGGCGCCATCTCCGCCGCAGCCGCGATTCAGCGTGTCGAGGACGCGCGGCGCGACGCCAAACTGCAGTGGAGCAACTACAAGAAGACGTACATGACGCCGCAGGAATCGCTGCTCGTGGAGCGCGCCGAACCTGCCCTGCAACGCGCCGACGCCGCCGCCAACGAGCTCAAGCGGCTGATGGAGTCCCCCGACCCTGGCGCTCTGAATGCGTTTGCTTCCCAGACCATGCGTTCGTCGTTTGCGCCGCTCTCGGCACTGGTCGAGCAACTTCTGTCGCTCCAGCTCGATGTAGGGCAACTCGAGACTCAGCGTGGAAGGGCGACCTACGGTCGCTCGATATGGGCAATCTCGGCCGCCGTGACATTGGTCGTGGTCGTTGCTGGATTTCTGACCTGGGGCTTCCTGGTGCGATACAGCGCAGAGGAGCGAGAGCACTCTCTCAGACTAACTCGGCTGAACAACTTCTACTTGGCACTGTCACAGACCAATCAGCTCATCGTGCGGGTGAGCGATTCAGCCTTCCTGCTGAACGAGATTTGCAGGATTTGCGTAGAGCATGGACATGCGCTTGTTGCCTGCGTCTCGCTGGCCGACGGCTATACCACGCGCAGGTTCGCCACAGCGGGGCCGGCCGATGAGCTGTTTTCGGGGATTCCGCCGACATGGGACCTGACTGACCCGGTTTTTCGCCATTCGATAGTCGCCAAAGCGGTGCTCGAGGGCGTTCACTCCATCTCCAATGACTACCAACACGAGGCGCCCGCCGCGGCATGGCGGGAGCGTGCCGAGCGAATGGGCATCGGGTCAGTGGCCTCGTTTCCGCTGTGGCGCGATGGCAAGGTGATGGGCGCGCTCTCCCTGTATGCGTCGGAGGTCGGATTCTTCGACGAATCCCTCGTGCGTTTGCTCGACGAAATGGCTGGGGACGTGTCGTTCGCACTGGACAACATTGAGCGCGCATCGGCAAGAAGCCGCGAACAGCAGCTGACCGCGGAAAGTCTGGAGAACTTCAAGGCCGTGTTCCAAGGCTCGCCCGTCGCTGCCGTAGTCGCTGAGCTCGACACCGGGGTAATACTCGAGGCCAATGGCAGCTTTTGCGAGCGCTACGGCGTGACCCACGAAGAGATGGTTGGTCACACCATGTTCGAGCTCGGCATCGGCATGGTTCCCGATGACAGCGAGAGGTATCGCAACGTGGCCCGGCGGGATGGTCGCGTCCGCAACATGGAGGTGCGTACGAAGGTGCGTGGCGGCGCTTTCGCCACCATACTGGCCAACGCCGAGACGATTCAGTACAAGGGCAGGCCATGTCTGCTGTCGATGACGATGGACGTGACCGACATGCGCCTTGCAGCGGCCGCGCGCGAAGCGCAGATTGAAGCCGAGGCGTCGAATCGGGCCAAGAACAACTTCCTTTCGCAGATGAGTCACGAACTCCGAACGCCCTTGAACGCCATGCTCGGGTTCGCGCAGTTGTTGCGCCTTGACGCACGTGACCGATTGACGCTGGAGGACCTTGCGCGGCTTGACCACATTCACCAGGCAGGGTGGCACTTGGTGTCTTTGGTCAATGACGTGCTCGATGTATCGCGCATCGAGTCCGGCAGCTTCGACGTGCAGTCGCGGGCGGTCACCTTGGGCCCACTCCTTGACGAGGCCCTTCAGATGAGCGGGCCCATGTCGGAGCAAGCCGGTATTTCGCTGAGCGCGGCCTATCGAAACGTCGGTCCAATTGGCGTGTCCGCGGACCCGATGCGACTCAAGCAAGTGTTCCTCAATCTGCTTTCCAACGCCGTCAAGTACAACATGCCGGGTGGCTCGGTGCATGTGGAGGTGCACACCCCCGCCAATCGCGTCACCGTCGATGTCATCGACACGGGGATGGGCATGACGAGCGAGCAGTTGGAGCACTTGTACGAGCCATTCAACCGGCTGGGACGCGAGCGCGGTGGCATCGAGGGAACTGGACTTGGCCTCGCGCTGACACGACAGCTGGTGCGGCAAATGGGTGGCGAGCTCGACATCGAGAGTCACGCGGGGCGCGGAACGACAGCCCGAGTGACGCTTGAGAGCGCCGCGGCTCCAACGGATGACCGCCAGACCGCTGTCGAGGTGCGTGCAGCCGCCACTTGGTCGGAGCTCAGCGGCGTTGTCCTCTACATCGAGGACAACGAAATAAACGTCATGGTTGTGCAACAGATGCTCGCTCGTTGGAGCGGCGTGCGGTTCGTGCACGCGGCCGATGGGAGGGCTGGAATCGAGCAAGCGGCGCTTCTGCAGCCAAACTTGGTCCTGCTGGACATGCAACTCCCCGACATGAATGGCTTCGATGTGCTGAGCGAGCTGCGGCGCCATGAGGCGACCTCCAAGCTCTACGTCGCGGCACTGTCTGCCAGCGCGATGGATGAAGACGTCCAGGGGGCGCTGGCCGGCGGCGCTCAGGACTACTGGACGAAGCCCCTGTACTTGGAGCAATTCCTGACGAACGTCGCCGCCGTTCTTACACGCGACCGTGCTGTTACCTAGGTCGCCCGGCTCACGAATTCAGCCGGCTAGGGTCGGAGTTCCGGCTGCCCGAGTTGGAACACGGCCACGGCCTCGACCAGTTGCCGCGCCTGCTGCCTCAGGCTTTCGCTCGCCGCTGCACTTTCCTCGACGAGCGCGGAATTCTGCTGGGTCGCACGGTCCATCTGGTTGACCGCTTCACTCACCTGCGCTACCCCGGTGCTCTGTTCAGCGCCCGCCGAACTGATCTCGCCGACGATGTCGCTTACGCGCCTGATCGCATCGACAATCTCACCCATCGCCTGACCGGCCTGATCGACGAGAGCTGTTCCATGCTCGACCCTTCCGACGCTGTCCGTAATCAGTGTCTTGATCTCCTTGGCGGCAGCAGCACTGCGCTGGGCAAGGCTTCGCACTTCGCTCGCCACGACCGCGAAGCCTCGACCCTGTGCTCCGGCACGGGCGGCCTCCACGGCGGCGTTCAGGGCCAGGAGGTTGGTCTGGAAGGCAATGCCATCGATGACGGAGATGATGTCTTCGATCTTGCGCGAGCTGTCGTTGATACCTCTCATGGTGTTCACGACGCGGCCGACCACGTCGCCGCCTCTTACCGCGGCCGCACTGGCGCCTTGAGCGAGCTGGTTCGCCTGGTGCGCGTTGTCGGCGCTGGTGCGAACAGTCGCTCCGAGTTCATCCATCGTGGCGGCGGTTTGCTGCAGGGCGCTGGCCTGTTGTTCGGCGCGTTGGCTCAGGTCTTGGTTGCCTTGCGCAATCTGCGCGCTGGCGGTCGCGACGCTCTCGGCGTTTTCGCGCACGCTGCCCACCAGATGGCGCAACCGGCCTTGCATGCTCGCGAGTGCCCGCATCAGCGCCGCCGTCTCGTCGGTCCCTCGAACTTGGATCTCCTGGCCCAGATTGCCGCCCGCGACGTCGGTTGCGACTTCGGTCGCTCGCAACAGCGGGGTGACCACCGAGCGACTCAGGACGAGGCCAATTCCCAGTCCAAGCACCAGGGCCAAGGTCATCAGGCCCATGCCCCAATACTTTGCCCGCTGACCGTTGGCATAGGCCGACTCGGCGACCTTCGCGCTGCGCTCGGCGATCTGACGCCCGAGGTCTTCCAGGAGCTTGGCCGGCTCGCGATCGATGCCGCGGACCGCCGTGTCACCGACCGAAGCCTCGAGACCTGCGCCTTGGAACTTGTCGAGCCCGTCCCTGTAGCCAGCGGCCATCTTCTTGTGTGTCGCGATGAACTGCTTCAGGAGATCCTGGAGCTCAGGATCGGTTTGCCCGGCAAGGAGGACTTCGGCGCCGTCTGCGACGGCCTTCTCTTGGGAGCGGCCAAAACCAGGGGCCTACCTATGAAGGACGAAGCCTCACGGGTATAGGCGCAAATCGCTTGTCGGGTGGATGCCAACGCATGAAGTTGCGCATATCGACGCCGTGATGAGGCACCCAGCGTGACAGAGCTGTCATGCTCTCACTTTTCGGCAGATTTGCCCCCCAATTTTGACCGCTCTCCACGCCCGTGCGGCTCAACCCGGTCTGTGCCGCGATCTCCTCGAAGGTCTGACCCGCCTTGCGCAGTCGGATGACTTGCACGCGTCTCTCGTGCCGCGCGTCGCGCGACAACGATCTCATGTCGGTTGCTTCCGTCACGCTCAGATGAGCATGCACTCGAATAGTTCGAGTTGAATACTTTCGAATCAATAAATCGGGAGTTGCTGCCCAGCGGGGGCAAGCACGGACGCTTGCCCCCGCCGTCGGCCGTTACCATCCTCTTCTGCACTGCAGACGACGCCTGGGCGGGTTCGGCGCCAGCATCGACATCTCGAAAATCGTGGCAACTCCTCCTCATCGCAACATCGCCGGCGCCCCTGACGACCTGCTGCTGAAGGTCACGCCGCCTCGTGTACCGCGCCAGCAGCTCGCGCGCCCCCGCCTGCAGGCCAGCCACGAGCGTCTACGCGATTCCCCGGTCATCCTTGTGCAAGCGCCCAGCGGCTACGGAAAGACCTCGTTGCTGGCGCAGTGGCGACGTGAGCATCTGGCCCGGGGCAGGGTGGTGGCGTGGCTGACGGCGCAGACCCAGGACGACGTGCCAAGATTCGTCCAAGCCCTGGCGTTGGCCGTTCGCACGGGTGCGGGCCGCCCCAGCTTCGGTCACACATTGCTCGAGGCCGGCGCCCAGGCTGGCCTGGAGGGCGTGACCAGTTGGCTGGCCGACTTGGCGCAGTCCGCCTTGGACATGATGCTGATCGTCGACGAGGCCGACCGCCTGCCCGAGGGCACGCGCGAAGCGCTGGCCTACCTGCTGCGCAACGCTCCGTCCAATCTGCGCGCCATAGTTGCCGCGCGGGCCGACTGCCAGCTTGGACTCGACGATCTCGTCAGCTATGGTATTGCTACGGTTGTCGGGCCAGCGCAACTGCGCTTTCATCTCGACGAAACGATCGAGTTGGTTCGTGCCCGCTTCGACACCCGAGTCGATCGCGACGCCGCGGCACGGTTGCACGAACTGGCCGAGGGTTGGCCCCTGGGCCTACAGCTCGCGCTGTCCGTTATGGCCGCAGGCAGCGACCCACAGGCGGAGATCTCGACGATGGCCGCGCAGGGCAGCGGATTGCGCGACCAATTCGTGAATCTGCTGCTGACCAACCTGGACCCCGTCGACGTGGCGTTCCTGACGCGCATCGCTCTGCTCGACGCCCTGCACCCCGAGCTGTGCCAAACCGTCGCGCAGGTAGCGGACGCAGGCGAGCGCCTTGCACGGCTGGCGCGAGACACGCCGGTCTTCGCGGCGGGCGAGGCGAGCGACTGGTTGCGCATGCACACGCTGGCGCGCGCCGAACTGCAGCGTCGATTTGCACTGCTGCCAGCCGACGAGCAGGCGGCGCTACACGCACGTGCTGCCGCGGGCCTGGCGGCGCGCGGCTTGCTCGAATCCGCCGCACTGCACGCGCTCGCGTCCGGCCAGCGCGAGATGGCCTATGACCTGGCCGAGCGAAGCCTGTATCAATCGCTGATGGCGTTTGGGCGCCAAGGCACTGTGCTGGAGTGGCTGCGCCACTTGCCCGCCGACGAGGTCGATCGACGGCCACGCCTCCTGCTGGCGGTGGCCTGGTCACTGGGTTTGAGCGAACGCCATGACGAAGCTGATCACTTCGTCGAGCGCATTCTCGCCCAGCCCGCTGCCGGAGCGGCGACGAGCTGTGAGTGCGCGCTGATCCAGAGCGGTGCGGCCGTATATGCCGACGACCCAGACCGCTTTGCGGCGCTGCACGATCCCTGGGCAGAGAACCCGCCCTTGACCGATCCAATGCTGCTGCAGATCCATGCCAACCGCTCGGCGTTCCGCACGCTGCTGGAGGGCGAGCCTGCGCTCGCACGCCTGCGGCAGCAGCAGGCGCCCCGCGGCGAGTACAGTCAAGCTCAGAGCTACTTGGGTCGCTGGGGCGACTTCGTCGTGGGCTTGTCCTACCTGTGGGAAGGCCAGGTCTTGCTGGCCGAGAAGCTGGTGCGCCCGACGCTGGCACGCGCCGAAGGCGACCTGGGCCGGAGGAACCCGTTCACCTGCATGCTGGCTGCCGTGCTCGCCGCCGCGCTTTGGGAGCGCAACCTTCCCGACGAGGCCGCAGCGCTGCTGGCCAATCGTCTGGATGTGCTTGAACGGAGCGCCCTGCCAGAGACGATTGTGCTCGGCTACCGGACGATTGGGCGCATCGCGGCTGCCGAAGGCGCAGAGCACCGCGCGCTGGAACTTCTCGGCGCGCTGGATGCTGTCGGCGTGGCGCGCCGGCTGCCACGCTTGCGCATCGTCAGCCTAGCGGAGCAGGTCAGGCTGCACGCGCGGCGGTTCCGTCCCGAAACCTGCCGCGAGCTTTGTGCCCAGATCGACGCGCAGTTGGCCGCGCCCGCTGCGCCGCAGGGACGACTCTGGCGCCGCGAAGTGATGCTGCTGCGCGAAGTGGCGCTGGCGCACGCCGCCATCGCCTCGCAGGACTGGCGCAAGGCGGCCGATACCCTGGCACGCGCCGACGCCAAGGCGCAAGGCGTGAAGCTCGGCCAACTGCACATCGAGTTGCTGGGCTTGCGCGCCTGGGCTTTGGACCGTTGTGGCGAGAAGTCTTTCGCGCTGCTGCGCGAAGCGAGGGACTTAGCCGCAATCTATGGACTGCTGCGCGTCTTCGACGACGCTCACCCTGACCTGGGCGATTGGGTGCGCCAGACCTTGCCCGACACCTCGGGCCTGGCGCCGATGGGTCTGAGGCCGCCCGTCGCACCGATCGCTGCACTCATGCCGGCACGCCCGCTGCCACAGGGACGTTCCAACTCCGGAATGGCGCTCACGCCGAAAGAGCGCGAAGTACTCGAACTGACCGCGCGCAACCTCTCTAACAAAGAGATCGGCTTGGCGATGCAGGTCGGCGAATACACGATCAAGTGGCACATGAAGAACCTCTTCGCCAAGCTGGGCGCCGGCACGCGCAAACAAGTCGTACAGCGCGCCCGGATCCTGGGGCTGCTCGAAACCCAGCGCTGAGGGCTCGCCCCCGCCCCCTCTACGAGAGGGGGAAAATCGAGACGTTCCGGCCCTAAGCTAGTCGCCAATATAGGCCGCCTTGAGGTGACCAGATGACGGAGACTCATCGATGACCACCGCCAATGCACCCGCCGTTGTCCGCGCAGCGTCGCTGCCCGACTCGATCAAGGTCGAGCAACTCACCTGCGCCATTGGCGCCGAGCTCTCGAACGTCAACCTCGGCGTCGCCTCGCGCGACCCCGCCCTGGTCGCCGAAATCCGCAAACTGCTGCTCCAGCATCGCGTGCTGTTCTTCCGCGACCAGGACATCACGCGCGCTGAGCACGTGGCATTCGCACGGCACTTCGGCGAACTCGAAGACCACCCGGTGGTCGGCAGCGACCCGGAGCACCCGGGCCTGGTGCGCATCTACAAATCGCCCGATACGCCGAACGACCGTTACGAAAACGCGTGGCATACCGACGCCACCTGGCGCGAGAAGCCGCCGTTCGGTTGTGTACTGCGCTGCGTCGAATGTCCGCCGGTCGGTGGCGACACCATGTGGGTCAACATGGTGGTGGCATACGAGCGGCTGCCCGAGCACATCAAGACGCAGATCGCCGGGCTGCGCGCGCGCCACAGCATCGAGGCCAGCTTCGGCGCCGCGATGCCGATCGAGAAGCGCCACGCACTCAAGGCCCAGTTCCCCGACGCCGAACACCCGGTGGTGCGCACTCACCCGGAGACGGGCGAGAAGATCCTGTTCGTCAACGCCTTCGCCACGCACCTCACCAACTTCCACACGCCGGCCCGTGTGCGCGTCGGCCTGGACTACGCGCCCGGTGCCTCGCAACTACTCCAGTACCTGATCAGCCAGGCGCAGATCCCCGAGTACCAGGTGCGCTGGCGCTGGAGGCCCAACTCGATGGCGATGTGGGACAACCGCTCGACCCAGCACTACGCGGTGATGGACTACGCCCCCTGCCACCGCAAGATGGAACGTGCCGGAATCGTCGGCGACGCCACGTTCTGATTCTCCGGTTCGCGTCGACCTTTTCTTCCAGACTTCGCTTCACTCCAAGGACAGACTCATGAATTTCCTCGACGGCTCGCTGTTTCCCGAAAACCAGGACAAGTTGGTCATCACGGCCGCGCCCTACGGCCCCGAATGGATCCCCTCGGATTTCCCCGAAGACATTCCGGTCACGATGGACCAGCAGATCCAGAAGGCGGTCGACTGCTACAACGCCGGCGCCACTGTGCTGCATCTGCATGTCCGCGAGCTCGACGGCAAGGGGAGCAAGCGCTTGTCCAAATTCAACGAATTGATCGCGGGCGTGCGCGACGCCGTCCCGGACATGATCATCCAAGTCGGTGGCTCAATCAGCTTCGCGCCCGAGAACGACGGTGCCGCCGCCAAGTGGCTGTCCGACGACACCCGCCACATGCTTGCTGAGCTCGACCCGAAGCCCGATCAGGTCACCGTCACGGTCAACACCACGCAGATGAACGTTGTGGAGCAGATGGAAATCGACGACATCGCCGGCACCTCGATGGCCGAGCCGCAGAACTATCAAGCCTACCGCGAGATGATCGTCCCCTCGGCGCCGAGCTGGGTCGAGGAGCATGTGCGCCGCTTGAGCGCCGCCGGCATCCAGAGCGCCTTCCAGTTCTACAACATCAACAGCTACGAAACCGTCGAGCGCCTGATCCGCCGCGGTGTCTACAAGGGCCCGCTGGTGATGAACTGGGTGGCCATCGGCGGCGGCATGGACCAGCCCACGATCTACAGCCTGTCCCACTTCCTGCGCGCCATTCCTGACGGATCCATGCTGACGGTCGAGAGCAGCATGCGCAACGTGCTGCCCATCAACATGATGGGCTTGGCGATGGGCCTACACGCGCGCTGCGGCATCGAGGACAACCTGTGGAACCAGTCGCGCACCGCGAAGATGTCGACCGTGAAGCAGATCGAGCAGCTGGTGCGCATCTCGCGCGAGTTCGGCCGCGAAGTTGCCACCGGCAAGGAAGCCCGCAAGATCTGCAAGATCGGTGTGTTCTACGACACCGTCGAGGAAACTCTGGCCGCCAACGGCTTCGCACCCAATCCCAAGGGACGCCAGCAGGGTTTCCTGCGCAAGGCGGCCTGAAGATGCCGGGGGCTGTGGCCGTGCCGACCATGCCGACTGTGCTGATCGTCCCCGGGCTGCGCGACGCAGTCGAGCTGCACTGGCAGACGCTGCTCGCCGCGGATCTCGCGGCGAGAGGGCGCCCCGTGCGCACGGTTCCGCCGATGGGACGCACCGACCTCGATTGCGCGACCCGGGTGACTGCGATCGAGCGCGAGGCGCGGTCCGTCGAGGGCCCGCTGATCCTGGTGGCGCACAGTGGGGGCTGCGTGATGGTTGCGCACTGGGCCCGGCAGACGCAGCGCGCGGTGCGCGGTGCACTGCTGGCCACACCGCCCGACTTCGAGCGGCCGATGCCCCAGGCGTACCCGTCGGTGGACGCGTTGCGTGCAGGAGGCTGGCTACCGGTGCCGCACATGCGGTTGCCATTCCCCAGTATAGTCGCGGCCAGCCGCGACGACCCGCTGGCCGGCTTTGACCGCGTCGCCACATTGGCCGCCGCCTGGGGCGCCGAACTTGTCGACCTGGGCGACGTTGGCCACCTCAACCCGGCCTCGGGCTTTGGCGCATGGCCGCGGGCCGAGGCCTTCATCGACGCATTGTCGATGGTTGGGAGCACCGCATGAGCCGATCGACGCCGCGTGGCTCGATCCGGGTCGAACCGCTGACCTGCAGCATCGGCACCGAACTCTGCGACACGCCCTACTAAACTGAACACGGCGTGTCGACCCGACCGCCGCAAGGAGACATTGATGGCAAAGGCAATCCGATTCCACAAGACCGGCGGCCCCGAAGTGCTCGAGCTCGAGACAGTCGAGGTCGGCGAGCCAGGCCCCGGCCAGGCCCGCGTGCGCCACACCTATGTGGCGGTGAACTTCATCGACATCTACTTCCGCACCGGGCGCTACCCGCTGGCGCTGCCAGAAGGCGTCGGTTCGGGCCTGGGCTCCGATGCCGTGGGCGTGGTCGAGGCCGTGGGCACCGGCGTTACAGATATCAAGCCTGGCGACCGTGTGGGCTATTTGCTGGGCCCGCAAGGCGCCTATTCGGACGTGCGCGTAATGCCCGCCGAGGTGCTGATCCCGCTGCCTGATGGCGTGTCGGACCGCACGGCGTCGACGCTGATGATGAAAGGCGTGACGGCGCAATACCTGTTCCGCCAGGTCTATCCGCTCCATGGCGGTGAGACGATCCTGTACCACGCCGCCGCGGGCGGTGTTGGCTTGGTGGCCTGCCAGTGGGCGCGCGCGCTCGGTGTGACCATGATCGGCACCGTCAGCACCGACGAAAAGGCCGCGATCGCCAAGGCCCACGGCTGTGCGCACACCATCGTCACTTCGCGCGAGGACATTGCCAAGCGCGTGCGCGCGATTACCGGCGGCAAGGGTGTTCCGGTCGTCTACGACTCGGTTGGCAAGGACACACTGATGGCCTCGCTCGACAGCCTGCAGGTGCGCGGGACGCTGGTCAGCAACGGCACGACGTCGGGCCCGGTGGTGATCGACAGCACGCTGCTGGCAATGAAGGGCTCGCTCTGGCTCACCCGGCCAGCGATGATTCACTACGCAACACCGCGCTCGCACATGCTGGCCATGGCAGACGAACTGTTCGCCCATGTGCTGGCCGGTCGCATCAGCGGTGAGCCCAAGCAGAGCTTCGCGCTGGCCGACGTGGCCGAGGCGCACCGCGCGCTCGAATCGCGCCGCACCACCGGCGCCACCGTGCTGGTGCCATGAGGGCGCGCTGAAGGGCAACAAGCTCTGACCTTGACGTCGGGTTTCGGCGTGCCGGCCGCGCCCGCGTTCCTGATCTCCGCGTGCAGCTACGAAACCGACAGGGCCGCGCGAACAACTCCCCGCCCCCAGCCACCATCACCAACGCGGCATTGGCCTGGTCTCCACGGATCCAATCGAAAGACAGACACCATGAACGGATTGATGATGCAGCAGCAGCTGCTGATCTCCTCGCTGCTGATCCATGCAGAACGCCACCACGGCGAGCAGGAAGTGGTCTCGCGTCGCGTCGAGGGCGATGTGCACCGCAGCACGTACCGCGAACTCGCCGTGCGCTCGCGCCGCATGGCCAATGTGCTCGCCGCACGAGGCATTGCCCCCGGTGACAGGGTCGCTACGCTGGCTTGGAACGGTTACCGCCACATGGAGCTGTACTACGCGGCGTCGGGGTCGGGCGCAGTCCTTCACACTCTGAATCCGCGTCTGCACCCGGACCAGGTGGTTTGGATCGCCGACCACGCCGAAGACCAGATCCTGTTCTTCGACCTGACATTTCTGCCCTTGGTCGAAGCCGTGGCCTCGCGCGTGAAGACCATCAAGACCTTTGTGCTGATGACCGACCGCGCGCACATGCCCGCGGCGAGCAAGGTGCCCGACTTGTTGTGCTACGAGGAACTGGTCGCCGACGCCAGCGACAATTTCGACTGGCCGCAGTTCGACGAGAACACAGCATCGTCGCTGTGCTACACGTCCGGCACGACCGGCCATCCGAAGGGCGTGCTGTACAGCCACCGCTCGACGATGCTTCACACCTACGCTGCGGCCTTGCCCGATGCGCTGAACTGCTCGGCGCGCGACACCATCCTGCCCGTCGTGCCGATGTTCCACGTCAATGCCTGGGGCTTGCCGTACGCCGCGTGCATGGTTGGCGCCAAGCTGGTCTTCCCCGGCCCCTTCCTTGACGGCAAAAGCCTGCACGATCTGTTCGAAAGCGAAGCCGTCACCGTCTCGGCCGGCGTGCCCACGGTCTGGCAGGGCCTGCTGGCCCACGTGGAATCCAACGATCTGAAGTTCAGCACCATGCGTCGCACGATCATCGGCGGTTCGGCCTGCCCGCCCGCGATGATGCGCGCGTTCCAGCAGCGCTATGACGTGCAAGTGTTGCACGCCTGGGGCATGACTGAAATAAGCCCGCTAGGCACCGCCTGCACGCTTAAACCCAAGCATCATCTTCTCGATGAAGATGAGCGCATGGCATTGCAGGCCAAGCAAGGACGCGCGGTGTTCGGTGTCGACCTGAAGATCGTCAGCGAGGACGGACGGGAGCTTCCGCGCGACGGCAAGGCCTCAGGCGAGCTGCTGGTGCGCGGACCGTGGGTCATCGCCAAGTATTTCAAGGGCGAGGGTGGCAACCCGCTGGTGGACAGCTGGTTCCCCACCGGCGACGTGAGCACGATCGATGCGGACGGTTTCATGCAGATCACCGACCGCAGCAAGGACGTGATCAAGTCCGGCGGCGAGTGGATCGGCTCGATCGACCTCGAGAATGTCGCGATGGCGCACCCCGCGGTGGCGATGGCCGCCTGCATCGGCGCCAAGCATCCGAAGTGGGATGAACGCCCACTGCTGCTGGTCGTGAAGAAGCCCGGCGCCGCCGTGACGCGCAACGAGTTGATTGAGTTCTACGACGGCAAGATCGCGAAATGGTGGACGCCCGACGACGTGGTGTTCCTCGACGCGATTCCGCTCGGCGCCACCGGCAAGATGCAGAAGAACAAGCTGCGCGAGCAGTTCGCCGACCACGAGCTGCCGACGGCTTGAGCAGCCGACCCACCATGAGCACCCTGACCCTGACCGCCGCCGGCCGAGAGCACGCGCGCACCCTGTTTCCCGGCGTACTGGCCTGCGCCGTCGTCGCTGCGGCATCGACTTTCCTCGCTGAGCACTACGGTGCGCCGGTGATGCTGTTTGCCTTGCTGCTCGGCATGGCGATGAACTTCCTGTCCGGCGACGGGCCGTGCGCCGCAGGCATCGAGTTCACGGCGCGCCAGGTGCTGCGCATCGGCGTCGCGCTGCTCGGACTGCGTATCACGGTGGGCCAGATCGCCGAGATGGGCTGGCCACCTGTGGCGATCGTCGTGCTGTCGGTCATTCTGACCATTGGCGTGTCGATGCTGATGGCCAAGCTGATGGGATTTCAAACGCTGTTCGGCCTGCTCAGCGGCGGCGCGACCGCGATCTGCGGTGCGTCGGCCGCGCTGGCGATAGCCGCGGCGCTGCCGGCGCATCCGGGCAAGGAGCGCGCGACGCTGTTCACGGTGGTCGGCGTGTCGGTGCTGTCGACCGTCTCAATGATCGTCTACCCCATGGTGGTGCATGCACTCGGCCTGGACGCGCGCCTGGCCGGTATCTTCCTCGGCGCCACGATCCACGACGTCGCGCAGGTCGTCGGCGCAGGCTACAGCATGTCGAAGGAGACTGGTGATGTGGCCACCTTCGTCAAGCTGATGCGCGTCGCGATGTTGGTGCCGGTGATCGTGTTCGCAGTGATGCGCACGCGCTCACGTGCCGACCAGGCCGACGGACCGCGCCCGCCCTTGCTGCCGTGGTTTGCCGTCGCCTTCGCGGTACTGGTCGCGATCAACAGCACTGGCTGGCTGCCGGGCGCGGTGGCCAATGGGGGCAGCGAGTTCTCGCGCTGGTGCCTGGTGGCTGCCATCGGCGGCATCGGCATGAAGACGCAAGTCAAGGAGCTCGCCACCGTCGGATTGAAGCCGGTCGTGCTGATGCTCGGCGAGACCGTCTTCCTGGCCGTTCTGGTGCTGATGCTGTTGCGCTGGGCCACATGAGGCCGCCCTCGCAGGAGCGAATGCCGGAGTAGGACGTTCAGCCAGTTCAGGTTGCCGACCGTCATCGAGTCGACGGTGCGGGCCTGACGCTGTGCGAGACGGCGACCGGCGTCACGGTTGGGCAGGTGTTGCTTGCTACCGCGGCATGTCTGCGGGTCCCGGCCACCGTATCGACGATGCTCGGTTGAGCCCACTCAGGTCGAGCGGCGTTCTTCCTCGGCGATGCGACGCAGCATTTGCTCGTAGACGTCGGCGGTCTGCCCACCCTGGATCAGTCGACGTTCGTTGACGACAAGCGACGGCACCGCGTCGATGCCCATATGCTGCCATCGACGCACCGAGTCTTGGATCTCGGCGGCGTACGCTTCGCCAGCCAGCACGCCGCACGCTTGCGCGACATCGAGCCCGGCCTCGGCGGCGGCAAGCAGAAGTACATCGTGCAGCGCCGGGTTGTCGCCGCGGCAGTGATAGGCCACCAGCAGGGCCCGCTTCAGATCGAGCGCCCTGCCTTTGAGGCCGGCCCAGTGCAGCAGCCGATGTGCATCGAAGGTGTTGTAGACGTGCGTGCGCAAGCGGAAGTCGTAGCCAACCTGTGCGCCACGCTCGCGGATCAACGCCTGCCTCGCCGCCAGTGCGTCCGCGCCCACGCCATACTTGCGCGCCGCGTAGGCGGCGATCGGCTCGCCCTCTTGCGGCATGCCCGGATTGAGTTCGAACGGTTGGAGGTGCAGCACGACCGGCGCCGTATCGCCGAGCTTGTCGATCGCCCGCTCGAGCGAATGCAGTCCGATCGCGCACCAGGGACAGGTGACATCGGAGACGAAGTCGAGTCGCATCGGTGCTTGCATTGTCAGAAGGCGACGCGGTGGTTCTCGGGGGCTGACATTGAAGGCTCCTGAAACGGTTCTTGAATACCGAAGGCGACTCGCGCGGTCGACGCGAGATCGCCCTCGATGCGGCGTCGCACGGATTGCTGTGCGGACAGGGCCAGCGGAGCGAATTCTGACGCGTGCCCCTGCCGCGGCACCCCCTCTTGGCAGGGGGGTCACTGTTCTGCGGTAGCGGTTGACACAGTGGGCTGCAACGTCTGGCCGTAGACCCTTCGGCCGTACCGCTTGGATTGCTTCATCTGACTTCCGCGGGGTTACCCGAGGTGTCGTGAATCGACAAATTGATGTCGCCGATCGTGCAGGCCGTGCGGTGGTCTTTGCCAAGAATGCGCGTCACCTTGCGATTCACGATCGCTCGGATTGATCAACTCAGGAGCCTCCTTTCATGAACAGAACTCTATTCGCCTGTGCCGCGCTCTGCGCCTTCACCGGCGCTGCCAGCGCACAGTCGACGGTCACTGTCTTCGGTTCGGTCGACATCAACCTGCGTCACCAGACCAACGAAGGGTCCGCCACGAAGAACGTGATGGGCACCGATGGCCTGAACAGCAGCCGCCTCGGCTTTCGCGGCACCGAAGACCTCGGCGGCGGGCTCAAGGCGGGCTTCTGGCTCGAGGCACCGATGACCCCCAACGACGGCAACAGCGCAGGTCTGAACTTCCGCCGCCGCTCGACCGTAAGCCTGATCAGCGACAGCTGGGGTGAACTGCGCCTGGGCCGCGACTACACGCCGGTGTTCTGGACGCGTGCGCTCTACGATCCGTTCGGCTTCAACGGCGTGGGCCTGGCCGGCAACGTGGACCCGAACGGTGTCCTGCAGCCGACCTACGTGCGCTCGAACAATGCCATCGGCTATCTGCTGCCGAATACGCTTGGCGGTGTCTATGGGCAGTTGATGGTCGCGCCCTCGGAGGGAGTGCCCAACGCCAAGTACACCGGCGGCCGACTGGGTTATGCCAAGGGCCCGGCCGACGTCTCGGTCGCGGTCTCGCGCCAGGACCTCAACGGCGGCGCCAACAAGTTCAACACCTGGGTCGTCGGTGGCTCGTACAACTTCGGCGTCGCGACCATCGAAGGCGCCTACAACCACGACTACAACGACACCGGTGCCGGCTCGACCTACAAGCATTGGCTGGTCGGTGCCGTCGTGCCTGTCGGTGTCGCAGAGATCCATGCGTCGTACAACAAGATGGACGCGGGCTCGGGCAACGGCGCCCGGATGGCCGCAGTCGGCGTCGTCTACAACCTCTCCAAGCGCACCGCGCTGTACAGCACCTTTTCGCAGATCTCCAACGATGGTGCGTTCAAGCAATCGGTGGACTTCTCGTATCCCGCCGCGGTAAGCGGCGGCACGCCGGTCACCGCCGGTGGCAAGTCGAGTGGGCTCGAGTTCGGCATCCGCCACTTTTTCTGACGCTCGAGCGAGCGCCGTGTCGGGCCATCGAATCGGCCCGACTTTCGCGACCGTCTCACCGCGGTCGCACTTTTCTTAGCTGTCGCCACCGGGAATGCCGTGGGTCTGCCAGGACAAGCGCATCCTCCCGCCGGTACTTCACAATGGTCTTCATCGAGGCCGCATGACTGCGGACACTTCGCCATGAACCTTCACCACGACGACACCATGCGCGGCGAGCGCGATGACTACCTCGTCAGCCGGCCGCAGGCCTGGTTCGCTTTTGCGATGACTTTTGCACTGATGCTGTTCGACTACATCGACCGGCAGGTGATCGTCTCGCTGTTCCCGCACCTCAAGGCGGAATGGAATCTGAGCGACAAGCAGCTCGGCGGGCTGGTGTCGATCATCTCGATCGTCGTGGCCGTCGGCGGCATTCCGGTGGCCCTGCTGGCCGATCGCATCAGCCGCGTCAAGAGCGTGGTCGTGATGGCCACCACGTGGAGCCTGGCCACGATCTCGTGCATGTTCGCCGGCAGCTACGGCCAGTTGTTCGCGGCGCGCGCGATGGTGGGCGTGGGCGAGACCGGCTATGGCTCGGTGGGTGCGGCATTGATCGCCAGCTTGTTCCCGCGGCGCATGCGTTCGGCCCTGCTCGGCGCATTCTTCGCTGCGGCCTCGATCGGCTCGGTGCTGGGCGTGCTGCTGGGTGGCGTCATCGCCACGCACTACGGCTGGAAAGCGGCGTTTGGCGTGGTCGGCATTCCCGGTCTCGCGCTCGCGCTGCTGTACCTGCTGGTGCGGGACTACAAGACGGTGCCGCTCACCGCAAAGCTCGACCGCGTGACCGAGTCGACGGGCAATCTGCTCGCCCACATTGCCTCGACCCTCCTGCACACGCGCACGCTGCTCTGGGTTTGCGTGGGCGCGGCATCGCAGCTCATTGTCGTGTCGGCTGTCTGGTCGTGGCTGCCCAGCTACCTCAATCGCTTCTACGGAGTTACGCCGGACCTGGCCGCCAAACAGGCTGCGCTGGTCGTGCTGTTTGGCGCCCTGGGCAGCATCGTCTGGGGCACCGTCGTCGACCGCCTCGGGCGCCGCCGCGTGCGCAACAAGTTAGTCGCCTTGGCAGCCTTATGCGTGATAACGATGGTCGTGTTCCTGCTGGCGTTTGCTGGCTCGACGGCAAGCGTCGGCCAGTTCAGGCTGATCGCGCTGGGAGGCTTCATGATGACGTGCACCGTGGGCGTGGCCGCCGCTGTGGCCCTGGACGTAATCCATCCCGGGGTGCGCTCGACCGGCGCGGCGGTCCTGTCGCTGTTCCAGAACCTGTTCGGCCTGGCCGTCGGGCCGTTCCTGGCCGGCATGCTGTCCGATCTCTGGGGCCTCCAGCAAGCCATGGCCGTGATCCCGGCATTCGGTCTGCTCGCAGCCATGTTCTTTCTCGTTGCCGCACGCAGCTACGAGCACGATATGCGCACCGTCGACGAGATCGCGCTGGCGGCGGTGCGACCGGCACCGACCGCCGCCGCTCCTACCGCCGCCGCCTGACTCCTCGGCTTGCCCCCCGAATCTCATCGAACAACACTATGAGCCAAGCCATACGCTTTCACGAAACCGGCGGCCCCGAAGTGCTACGCCTCGAGACCGTCGATGTTGGTGCGCCTGGACGCGGGCAGGTGCGCGTTCGTCACACGCGCATCGCTGTCAACTTCATCGACATCTACTACCGCATCGGTCGCTACCCGGCGGCGTTGCCCAATGGGCTGGGCTCAGACGCCGTTGGCGTGGTTGAGGCCGTCGGCGAGGGCGTGACCTTCCTTGCGGCAGGCGATAGGGTGGGATATATGCTCGGCCCTCTGGGCGCCTATTCGGAAGTTCGCGTGATGCCCGCCGAAGTGCTGATCAAGCTGCCCGACGGAATCTCAGACGACACCGCTTCTACCATCATCATGAAGGGTCTGACGGCGCAGTACCTGTTCCGCCAGGTCTATCCGCTCAAAGCCGGCGAAACCATCCTCTACCACGCGGCGGCGGGCGGGGTCGGCCTGATCGCCTGCCAGTGGGCCAAGGCACTTGGCGTGACCATGATCGGCACCGTTGGCTCCGACGAGAAGGCCGAAGCCGCCAAGCTCGCCGGATGCGCCCATATCATCAACTACAAACGCGAGAACTTCGTCGAGCGCGTGAAGGAGATCACCGACGGCAAGGGCGTGCCGGTGGTCTACGACTCGGTGGGCAAAGACACCCTGATGGGATCGCTGGACTGCCTGCAGAAGAAGGGCACGCTCGTCAGCAATGGCACCAGTTCCGGACCTGTGGTGCTGGACGTCACGCTGTTGGCCTTCAAGGGCTCGCTATGGGTCACTCGACCCGCCATGGTGGACTACGCGCTTCCCCGGTTCAACATGCTGAAGATGGCAGATGAGTTGTTTGATTTGGTACTTCAAGGCAAGATCGTCAGCGCCCCCAGACAACGCTTCGCCCTCGCAGACGCGGCCGACGCGCACCGTGCATTGGAGGCGCGCACGACGATCGGCGCGACCATTCTGACGCTCTGAACTGCGCGATGCGGCACTCTATTCCGCCCGGCGCGCCCGAGCGGTCAGCGTTGCCCTGGTTCGGCGCGAGGCAGCTTGCTGCGTGCTTCGGCCCGGCTCTGCGACGGACTGCAACCGAACTGGCTCTGGTACCAGCGCGAAAAACCGCTGGATGCGCCAAAACCCAACAGCGCCGCGACCTCGTTCAGCGGACGGGCACTATGCTTCACGTAGCGCGTCGACAGTTCCAGTCGCTGGGCATTGACCACTTCGGAAAAGCTCAGGCCATGTCCCGCCAGATGACGCTGCACGGTGCGGCAGACGACCCCCAGATGGTTGGCGACCTGTTCGATGCTGCAGCGCCCACTGGGCAACAAGAGTAAGACCGTGCGGCGCACTTCGTTCACCTTGGTGGCCGAAAGCGTTGGCAGGGCCACGTCCAGCAGCCGTTCAGCGTATCGGGCCATCGCCAGATCGGCCGAAGGATTGACGGTGTCCAGTTCGTCGCCCGAGCAGACGATGCCATTGAAGTCGTGCTTGAACTCGACGCAGGCACCGAACACCCGCACGTGTGTGCGCGTGTCACGCGGAGCAGCGTGCATGAAGCAGACCCGGCGTGGATGCCACGCAGCCCCAAGCACTTGGCGCATCAGTCGCAGCAGCACGCCGATTGCCAGTTCCGTGGCCTGTCGAACCTCGATGTCGTCGCCGACAAGCACATCCTCGCGGATCACGACCACGCCGGCCGACTCCTCGATCGTGACGGCCAATGCCCCGTTCAGGGCGGCGTGGTATCTGATCAGCACGGTGAGCGAGTCGCGCAGCGTGGGTTGATCACGGATCACCATGCCTACTGGCCCCAGGTTTGACAGGTGTCGAGTCTCAGCCATGCGCAGGCCGAAACTCTCGACCCCGGAGCGAGTGGCCGACTCCTCTAGCAACCGGCTGACCCGATAGGCGGGAATCATCAGATCGGGCTCGTCGAGCGCACTGGGGTCCAGCCCCGCATCGGCCATCATGCGCACGGGATCCAGCCCCGACGCCCGGGCGATCTCCTGGTAGCCCTTGAGGCTTGCGGCGCGGACAAGTGGACGGGGCTGCATGTGGAACGAACACGATGGCGTGGGTGGCATCGAATGGTAAGTCTCCCCTTGCTTGCGTCAAGCGGGACCAGCCTGATGAGCGAACCCTGCACAAGGCAAATCCCGATCCACCGCAGGAGACAAGTCTTGAGCCCAACCCCATGCCGTGCCGGCGATCGTGCGCGCATCGTCACCCGTGAACTCGACCAAAGGTCGACCCTAAGACGAGAACCCTTCTGACAACTCGCAATAGCGCCGTCTTCCGGTCCCTCGCGGGACGAGCCAAGGTCTGCTGGATGGCCTGCGCCAGCTCCTCGAGCGCGTTCTGCTTCTCGAGCACGTCCAGGACACCGAGGTCTCGTGCCAATGCCTGCAACTCGTCCGTCACGGACCCTGACATCAAGAGGGTTCTGTCGCAATAGGCGACCAAGCGACAATTGACGAGCGTAGAGGAAAGCAAGAGTGTTCCGAACGTGACGGCAAAAGTGAAACTCCGTCTTTGTCGATTGGCGCCATCGGCCGCAAGCCCGCACGCAGCAAGGCTTTGAACCGGTTGCGAAGCAAGAGTGTTCCATCGCGCTACGAC